>NZ_JBUDPI010000390.1:0-3236 GCF_054919635.1 Halochromatium sp.
GGGTTCTGGCCATGATGCTTTCCTCATACATACTTTGCTCATGCTATAAGACTTTATCTTACTACACAAGGACGATCGTTTCCGGCCAGGGCATTCGCCTCACCCATACCCCCGCCTTCTCTTCTGACTGGCGATCCGCCGCAGGGCGTCCGCCGCAGCCTCCTCGCTCTCGAAGGCGTCCAGACGCACCGTGCCGGGGCTGCCGATCCGGCCCCATTCCCGGACCAGGTCCCAGCCCCCGAACAGCGTCGGGGCAAGGTGCAGACTGTAGAAACGCGCTACGCGCTGCTCGGGATCGATCCGCCGCAGGTGGACGGCAGACTCAGGCGGCATGGGCGCCGTCCTCCCGGACTGACTTGCCGGCCTTGAGGTACTGGTAGAGCGTCTCGCGGCTGATACCGAGGTCCCGGGCGATCGCCGCCTTCTTCTCGCCGGCCGCGATGCGGGCGCGGACGGCCTCAACCTGTGCGGCCGAGAGGGCCGGCTTGCGGCCCTTGTACTTGCCCTTCTTCTTGGCAAGCGCGATCCCTTCCCTCTGACGCTCGCGGATCAGGGCGCGCTCGAACTCGCCAAAGGCACCCATAACGGAGAGCAGCAGCCGGGCCATGGGCGAGTCCTCGCCGGTAAAGGTCAGCCCCTCCTTGACGAACTCGATGCGCAGGCCGCGGCCGGTTAGATCACTCACTAGCCGGCGCAGGTCGTCCAGATTGCGCGCAAGGCGATCCATGCTGTGCACGACCAGCACGTCGCCCTCGCGCACGAAGGCGATCAGAGCGTCAAGCGCAGGGCGGTGCGTGTCCTTGCCCGAAGCCTTGTCGGTGAAGACCCGGTCGAGCGGGACACCCTCGAGCTGCCGCTCGGGGTTCTGATCGAAACTGCTCACCCGGATATAGCCGACCCGTTGACCCTGCATGACCCTCTCCTGCCCGTTCTGTCAGGAAAAGGTCTATAGCATCACTGGACGGCTGTCAATCAAAAACACTTTCGGCTCTATCCTGACGGTTTTTCGTACAGGTTCAGGATGTCCGGATAGGCTCTAACTCAGTTGGGCAGTCGGTGAAGGGAGAGAGTCCCACATGGCGCCGGTTGAAAAGCCTTACCGAAGCGGACTTGGAAGGCGCCAAATATGACGCTTGAAGATTGCTCAATGGCATGTTACTCAGAGTGTTATGAGCGATCAGAAACCGGACATCGAAGCGGACATCCAAGCGCTTGCGGATCGCGGCGAGCGGGTGTCCATCATGGAGCCCATGCGGATCGCGGAGTCCTCAAGATACCGTGCCGGTCTTTCCGATCTGGCCGTGGATCTGGCCGCGCACGCAGCGGGATTCCGCCGCAGTCTTCCGGAAGGGGTGATGAGCGCACTGGCCGATCTCGTGCGCGCGATGAACTGCTATTACAGCAACCTCATCGAGGGCCACGACACCCATCCGGTCGATATCGAACGGGCACTGAAGGACGATTACAGTACCAATCCGGAGACGCGCAACCTCCAGCTTGAGGCACGCGCACACATCGCGGTTCAGCAGTGGATCGATGACGGCGGATTACCCGATGGCCAGGCGGTCACGTACGCGGGTCTCAGGGCCATTCACAAGCGCTTCGCAGAGGCCCTTCCCGAAGCCCTGCTGTGGGCCGAGGACCCGGACACCGGCCGGCGCATCCGCGTGACCCCAGGCTTGCTGCGCACCCAGGACGTCAGGGTCGGTCGGCACGTCGCCATCAGTCCCGGCGCCGTGCCTCGATTTCTTGAACATTTCGAGCGGCTCTACAGCAGGCTTGGTAAGGCCGAGACAATCATTGCGGCCGCTGCCGCGCATCATCGGTTGTTGTGGATGCACCCCTTCCTGGACGGCAACGGACGCGTGGCCCGACTGCTCTCGCACGCAATGTTGCGTGACGTCCTCGACACAGGCGGTGTTTGGTCGATCTCGCGCGGCTTGGCCCGGCAGGTCAGCGACTACAAACACCACCTCGCCGCCTGTGACATGCAACGGCGCAATGACCTCGACGGTCGTGGCAACTTAAGCGAGGAGGCCCTGGCGGACTTTACCCGTTTCTTCCTCGAAACCAGCATCGATCAGGTGCGCTTCATGGAAACACTGGTCCAACCGCACCGCCTGCGCGAGCGCATCTTGCTGTGGGTCGAAGAGGAGATCCGTGCACGCACACTCCCCCCGCATGCGGAGCGCATCCTGGAAGCCTTGCTGTATCGCGGCACACTGTCCCGTGGCGATGTTCCTGCGCTACTCGGCGTCGGCGAACGCCACGCCCGACGGGCCGTGTCCATGCTCTTCGAGCACGGCGTGATCATTTCCCAAACTTCGCGTGCGCCGCTGCGACTCGCATTTCCCGCTCACCTGGCCACGCGCTGGATGCCGGGACTGTTCCCTGAGCAATCCTGAAACGCTGGAAAGAGAGTAAAGCCACCCCTCCCCTCATGACAGACCAGCTGATCACAGGAAACGCGCACGCGCTGGAGCCGGCAGGCGACGGCTCCGGCATGCCGGCGGCCAAACCCCAAAGAGCAGCTGATAGGGCTTTCTGCGTGCGCACCGAGACGCCCAGCAGCTCGGCATAGCGCGAGATGGCGAGCGCCCCTGCGCTGGTGAGCCTCAGCGCCTGCTGCGTCGCCGCTGTCGCCAACCCGCCAGTGCCGCCATCACAGCGGCCAGGGCCCCGAGCGCCGGTAGGCCGAGCGTGGGGATGGGCGCGGGGTTGGGCACCGGCGCCTGCGACCAGCTGATGGTGATGAACAGGTCGGGATTAAACGATGCCTTGAACCGCACCTCTTGGGCGATGCTGCTGGTGACCACGAAGGACGCTTCACCCTGTGCATTGGTCGACGTGGGACTGGTATTGATGCTCACGGCGCCGGCGTTCACAGACGCTGAATCAACGACCAAAGCCACGCTGATTCCCGACAGCGGGTCGTCGTCCGAATCGCGCACCGTCACGACGCTCGTCGCGTCCTCGCCTGGGGTCACGACGGTGGGGTCGGCGGAGCCGATGGTCGATTGATCTCCCGAGGGGGTGTTCGCACAGGCAACAGCAACCGTGGTCACGTCGGCCATGACGTCGCTGCCGCTGCCATTGGGGACGGTGCAGGTCTGCCCCGTGGGCTGGGTCGCCACGGTGACGTTGTAGCTGCCGCCGTAGACGACCTCGGTATCGAAGGTGAACGCGCCGTCGGCGGAGACGGTCTTGTCATCACCACCGTTGTTCTGCAGCACCAC
>NZ_JBUDPI010000391.1:0-3227 GCF_054919635.1 Halochromatium sp.
ACCAGGCGCTTAAGGAGCGTGCAAGTGCTCATGGAGTGAGCGCCGAAGCGGAGCACCGGCGCATTCTGGAGGAAGCCCTGCTGCGTCCGAAGCGTCGCAGCTTTCTGCAAGTGCTCGCAGACATGCCGGATGTTGGCCACGACGAGGACTTTGCGCGCAGGCGAGACCAGACTGCGCCGCCGGTCTTCGACTGAACCGACACCCGGATGTATCTATTCGACACCAATGTTGTTAGCGAGCTGCGCAAGGGTAAGCGGGCCAATGCCGGTGTCGTGGAGTTAGTCCGCGCTTTGGATGCCGATCATGCCCGCGTCTACCTCAGCGTTGTCACCCTTGGTGAGCTAAGGCGCGGAATTGATCTGTTGCGGCATCGGGGAGATCGCTTGCAGGCGGAGCGGCTTGAACGCTGGCTCAATTTAGTGATGGATGACTACGCGAACCGAATTCTGGATTTTGGCCGCGCGGAGGCGTTGCTGTGGGGGCGACTGCGCGTCCCTCATCCCAAGAACGTACTCGACAAGCAGATCGCTGCGACGGCGCTGATAAGTGACCTGACCTTGGTCACCCGCAACACCGATGATTTCACGTTCACCGGCGTCAAGCTCCTGAATCCGTTCTCCTCCTGAGCGTTCGACCGGGACGACCCAGGCTAGGGCCTTGTTCATCCGACTGATGGACGCCTATGCCGCGCTCGACTACAGCCGCACACTGCTGGAGCTACAAAAGCTGGCTTACTTCCGTCAGGCCGCTGGAGAGCCACTGCGATTGCGCTGCGAGGCCGGGCATTACGGCCTTTATGCGGCGAACCTGAACAAGGTGCTTGAGGTGGTGGAGTGATGGAGGGCCACTTCATCCGTGGTTATGGCGATAACCAGAAACCGAATACCGAGATCGAGCTGCTGCCAGGCGCTGTTTAGGCGGCAACAACCTTCTTTGCGGATAAGCCAGAATCTCGGCAGCGCCTGGAGCAGGTCGTAGATCTGATCGAAGGTTTCGAGACGCCCTATGGCATAGAATTGCTCGCCACCCTGCACTGGGTCGCGCACCATCCAAGCGCAGGCGCCAAGGCGCCCGCGACGAGCATCGAGGATGCCGGTGAGCGAGTGCGGACCTGGAACAACCTCAAGGCGCGTCTGTTCAAGCCCGAGCACGTCACGGCCGCTTGGCAGCAGTTGGAAAACGCTGGGTGGCTATCTACCCAATCGGGAAGTTAGGAACGGGAGCTAGGCAGCCCTTTAATCCGAATGCGAAGCGGCTCCCCGGTTCGACAGCCTGGTTGTTCACCGGGTCGATTGGCTGCGGCAAGCGCTATCGGGGGCCGGTTTTAGCACAAGCGTTAACACAAGTAAGAACTTGGACGAAAACGGCGTCGCGACAAAAAACAAGGCCTCACCAGAACCATGCGGCGGATTTCGCACAAGTGCGACCGGGTGGTTAAGGTACTTTCTCAGCCCATAGAGCCACGCTTAAGGCTGACCCAACTCGACCAAGGAGCGTCAGTGATGAGCAAGATAGAATGGGAACGGGATTTGGTGGAGCGTCCATTCTGCCGGCAGCTCCAAGCCATGGGCTGGGACTGAATCGAGGCGGACCCCGATCTCCCCGAATCCAGCGAACGGACCAGCTCGCGGGAGGTCTTGCTCAAGGGTCGCCTGACCAGGGCCCTACGCGGGATCAACCTGCGCGATGGCCAGCCCTGGCTCGATGATGCCCGCATCGAGAAGATGATCCGCGACCTGGAGCAGACGCCGGGGCATCGGCCGACGGAGGTCAACCAGGCGACCACCGAACTGCTGTTGAAGAATACGGTGGTCGAGGGACTACCAGACTGGGATCAGGGCCGTCCGCGGCCGGTGCGCTACATCGATTTCGAGCACTGGGACCGGAACGACTCTCTGGTCATCAATCAGTTCAAGGTCGACCTGACCAGCGGACAGGCCCATGTGCTGCCGGATGCGGTGCTGTTCGTCGACGGCCTGCGGCTGGTCGTGGCCGAGTTCAAGAGCCCAGCCATCGAGAGCCCCATCGCCGCGGCGATAAACCAATTGCTGCGCTATTCGAATCAGCGCCGCGAGGTCTGGCCAAGCCTCTACCAAGAGCATGAGGGCGTCGAGCGTCCTTTCCGCACCAATCAGCTGTTGATCGCGAGTGATTTCAAGACTGGCAACACTTCTTGTACTTCTTGCCACTGCCACAGGGGCACGGATCATTGCGTCCGACCTTGACGGTCTTGGCGGATGGCACCTGCTGGATCGCCTGAGGGGCGTCTATCCCGGGGAGCGCAGTCTGCACCTTACCGCCAGTCGGCAACTGCCGAGCACGCCGCTCCTCGTTGTCTAGCTCAAAGCAGGCCCACCATTCCATCTCCGCCACAGTATCGTCGATCAAGCCCTTCTCGAGCCGCCGCGTCTCCTCCGAAACCGCATCCTTGCCTCTGGCCAGGTGCTGTCTCACGTCGTCCAGACCGATGAACCAGGTATCGATTAGGTCATCCTCATAGGCCTTTTCGATATCCTCAATCAGCTTCTCTGGGTAGATGCCGTAAGCTACCAAGACCAGGCTCGTCCATAACAATTGATACTCACGCTCAAGCTTGCCGCGGAACAAGGTCGTCGAATAGTCGATCGCCTCGTCACGCCCTAGCTGGCCTTCACACACCAGGATGGGTAACGTCCTCAACGCGGCCGAGCGCACGTACTCATTGATGCTCGGTGTCTCGATCAACCGTTTGATCGGCTCAATGTCACCAGCCCAGACCGAGGCCAGGATGCGACAGAGATCCTCGGTCACCACATCGCCGGTGATGTCAAGACTGATCTCGCCCGGTATCGAAAAGAGCCGGCTCAGCAGCGGATAGGCGGCCGCCTCGCGAAACTGCGCCAACAGGTACATCGCATAGATGTGCGACATCGGCGTTGGACCTTTATTCATGGCCTGTGGGTCATCGGCGCAGGCGGCCAGTTGCTCCAACAACCAGGGAGTGATGGCCTCTTGCTGCTCGATGGCGCCACGTACCGCACCGCGCGGGAACCGTGGTGTGACGCATTCAAGTTGTTGTTTGATACATTCGATGTCCAATGCTGCCTCCAAGTGCTTGAGATCACCCGCGTCTCTGAGCGCATGGAATACCGTAAGGGCAACATGAGCCTGCGCGGCTACATACTGCAGTTCTCTAGTCCCGCCATAGCCATCGTCAGTGGCCATTCAGTGGGCTGGAGTGGCCGCAT
>NZ_JBUDPI010000392.1:0-3220 GCF_054919635.1 Halochromatium sp.
GGCAGCCCAAGCGACAAGGACAGCAGCGCAACCGCACCGAGGAGCGCGCGCCGGCTCCAATCCCAGCCAACTGCGTGCTTTCCGCCTTCCCTCATGATAGTCTCCAGTCCAGCTTCGCGCCCCGACAACAGACACGCGATATTACAAAAGTGGAATGCGTGTGACCACTTGCAAATGCACTGAGACCGCGGCGAGATCCCCACTCACCTCGGTTGGCTGGCGTCGGGACTATGCTCAAGTAGTCGGTCGATCATCTCAGCCGTTCCCGGCCTCATCAGATGGAAGCCTTGCACCAGCTCGCAATCCAATGCCGCCAGCTGCCGCAGCTGGGAGGAGGTCTCGACACCTTCGGCGATCGTCTTCAAGCCGAGCTCGCGGGCCAAGGTGGTCACCACGGCAACGATGCGTTGATCACGCTTGCTCTTGTGCATCGACGCGATAAAGGCGCGGTCGAGCTTCAACAGGTTCACAGGCAGGTCACGCAGATAGGCCAGCGACGAGTAGCCGGTCCCGAAATCATCGATCGCCAACAACACACCAAGCCCGCGCAATCGATCCAATGTCTGCCGAGCCCGCTCGACCTCGTTCATCACGCTGCTCTCGGTCAGCTCGAGCCAGAGCGTGCTCGGCGGCACCTGATGCCGTTTGAGGGCATGCTCGATCATCTCGACTAACCCATTGCTTGCGAGCTGATGGGCCGAGAGGTTCACCGCCATGCTGAAGCCATGGGCCGCTGGGTAGGTCGATTGCCAGTGGCGAAGCTGCGCCAAAGCCCTGTCGAGGACCCAGGCGCCGAGCTCGACGATGTGCCCAGTCTCTTCGGCAATCGGGATGAAGGCTGCTGGCGATACGAGACCGCGCGTCGGATGCTGCCAGCGCAGCAAGGCCTCAACCCCGACCGGACACCGTTGGCGAGCATCGAAAAACGGCTGGAAGTGCAGCTGCATCTCCCCACGACGCTCGCTACCGCGAAGGTCCTGTGCAAGCTCGATGCGCTCGATCAGTTGCGCCCGCAGAGGCGCATCAAAATGCTGAAGGCGGGCTCCGCCAAGGGCCTTGGCCTGATACATCGCGGCATCCGCATCGCGCAGAAGCTCGTGACAATCGGTTTGTCCATCTTGGATCACCAATCCGGCACTGGCGGTGATTCGATAGGCACGCCCCGAAAGCTGGAAGGGATGATCAAACTGTCGCAATAGGCGTTGTGCCTCGGCATCGATCATCTCGACCGTGCGCCCTCTGGCGTCAAAGACCAAGACGAACTCATCGCCGCCGAAACGCGCCACCAGATCACCGGAAGCCAGATTGGCGTCGAGCCGCTTAGCGACATCGACCAAGAGCTGGTCGCCGATATGATGACCAACGGCATCATTGACCAGCTTGAAATCGTCCAGGTCCATGAAGCAGATGGCGAAGATCTCGCCGCGCTCGCGCGCGCGCAGCCGACAGTGCTCGAGACGCTCAAGCAGCAGCGCGCGATTCGCGAGTCCGGTCAACGGATCATGCAGCGCACGATGGCGCAACCGCTCTTGGCTCTTGCGCAGCGCCTCCGAGGCCTCCTGCCGCAACAAGGCGCCAAGCATCGCATCGGCCACCGAGCGCAGCAGAAAACGGGCTGGCCGATGCCAAACGCGCGTGTCGCGGACGGAGTCGAAGCCAATGAATCCATGCAAACGCTGAGGACCCAGCAGCGGCACGACGATCAGCGACTGAATCCCCTGCTGCCCCAGCTCTTCACGCTCTAGGATGCGCTCATCCGGCAGTGCCGCGACCTCGGGTATATAGACGAGCTCGCCGGCCTCGAGCAGTGGCATCCACCACTGGATGCGATCCATCGGCACGCGCTGCAGATTATCGATCTCTGCGGTAATACCAGGCGCACACCACTCGTGGGTATTATCGAAGAATGGCGGATCGATCAGAAACAGGTAGCTGCGGTCGACATCAGCGAAGCGCCCGATCGACTCTAATGCTTCCTGTATGCCGGTATCGATATCGTCATCGTCCAGGCCCGCAAAACGCCGCAAGACCCTGCTCATTAGCTCCAGCAGGCCGTTCAGCTCCTCGCGGTCATCCTGGCGCGATGGCTCCGAGTTCAGCATGATCGATCTCTCCCGCCTGAGGCGATGCTCAGAGACCCACAGCGGGGTGTTTCAATCGCTCAATGCCCAACATCCTACTCGATATCTGCGTTTTTAGAACAGCCGGTTCACCGGGGCGATCTTTCTGCCCGAGAGCAGGCCCAGTTCGATCCGCTGCTGAGCAGTGCCGCCGCCAGAGCTACAGCGACGGTAGCCCAGCGCCTTACCAGAAACGCTTGTCATCGCTTAGTCCGTTGAAGTCGTCATGGTTGGCTGTACCTGATCGTCATGCGCCCACTGAATCTCATCATCGGCCTCGCGCTCTACCTCGGCCTTGAGCTTGGCGCCGGCCCGCTGCTCGGTGAGGTCGCGAGCGGTCTCGCGATCCTGGCCGCAATTGCCTGGCTCTGGCTCAGCGAGGCCTTGCATCTGAGCGTCACGGCCTTGCTCGTGCCGTTGCTCGCGATGATGAGCGGGATCATGCCCTTGGATCAGGCATTGACCGCCTTTGCCGATCCGGTGATCTTTCTCTTCCTCGGTGGGTTCGCGCTGGCCACCGGCCTGCGCGAGCAAGGACTGGACTGCTGGCTCGCGACCTGGGTGGTGCGGCGCGCCGGCCCAGGGCTAGGTCGCGCCGCGCGGGCGTTATTCTGGCTCACCGCACTGCTGTCGATGTGGATCAGCAACACCGCGACCGCGGCGATGATGCTGCCGCTGGCACTCGGATTACTCGCGAACCTGCCGGCAGAGCCGGGGCGCAATACGCGCATCTATGTGCTGCTCGGCATCGCCTTCGCGGCCAACATTGGCGGCATCGGCACCTTGGTCGGTAGTCCGCCGAACGCGATCGCGGCCGCAAGTACCGGTCTCGGCTTTGCCGATTGGCTCATGATTGGCGTGCCACTGGTGATCTTGATGCTACCGCTGATGGAGCTCGCGTTGCGCCTGAGCCTGAGGCCGCAGCTCGCCGGTCGGGTCGAGCCTGTGGGTGAGCCGGTGCGCTGGGGCCAAGCGCAGTGGTTGATGCTATTGGTGTTCGCGGGCACCGTGCTTGCCTGGGTGTTCGGCACCCCAATCGCCAACTGGCTAGAGATCGAAACGGGCTATGATGCGGCGGTGGCGCTGCTTGCACTGATCGC
>NZ_JBUDPI010000393.1:0-3194 GCF_054919635.1 Halochromatium sp.
GATGACCACGGCGCGGACCTCGTCGACGCGCGGACGCTGGCCCTGCGCCGGCGGACCGACGTGTTGACGACGCTGTTCTTCTTCATCATCGTCGTCAGCCTGTTCCCGCTCGGGGTCGGCAGCGAGCGCGAGCAGTTACGCGCGCTCGGCCCAGGTGTTGTCTGGGTCGCCGCGCTGTTGGCATCGATGCTGGCCCTGGAGCGCCTGTTCGCGGCCGACTATGAGGACGGCACCCTGGAGCAGCTGTTGCTCACCGGTCAGCCGCTCGCGGTCCTGGTGCTCGGCAAGATCGTCGCCCACTGGGTCTTGACCGGTTTACCGCTGGTGCTGATTGCGCCCTTGGTCGCGATGCAGTATCACCTCAGTGCTAGCGCCGTCTGGGTGATGATGGCGGCTCTAGCCATCGGCACCCCGGTGCTGAGCCTGATCGGCGCGATCGGTGCCGCCTTGACGCTCGGGCTTCGCGGCGGTGGCATCCTGCTGTCGCTGCTGATCCTCCCGCTCTATGTCCCGGTGCTTGTCTATGGCGCCGGCGCGGTGTCGGTCAGCGCAATCGAAATCGCAGACACGCAACCCTACTTCTACCTGCTGGGTGCATTCTTGATGGGCTCGGCGCTCCTTGCCCCGCTGGCGGCGGCGGCGGCCCTTCGCATCTCGCTCGAATGACAATCGCAACAGCCTGCCCCGACCAGCGTCCCAAGCAGCACATCAGGAGGGTCTGCCTGTGAAACCGACGGCGCCCGAATCCATCGAACTTTCCGAGGGAACGAGCGACTATTTCTTACTGTCCGATCTCAATCTGAGTACACGCGCCCGAGCTTGCATGGCTGATGCGCTGTTAGAATCCAACGGCTTTCGACGATCATGACGATTAACTGGTTTAAATTTGCCTCGCCAGCCGCGTTCTACCCGATCGCGGGCCGCCTGATCCCCTGGTTCAGCGGTATCGCCCTAGCGCTGGTGCTGATTGGGCTCCTCTGGGGCTTCTTCCTGACCGCCGACCAGCTCGGCGGCAGCAATCCGCAGAAGGAGTACTACCGGATCATCTTTGTCCATGTCCCCGCAGCCTGGATGTCCATGTGGCTCTATCTCGTCCTCGCCGGCTGGTCGGCAATCGGCCTGGTCTTCAATACCCGATTGAGCTTCATGATGGCTAAGGCGGTTGCGCCCACCGGCGCCATCTTTACCTTCCTGGCGCTATGGACCGGGGCCCTCTGGGGCCGGCCGAGCTGGGGCACCTATTGGGATTGGGACCCGCGCTTGACCTCGGAGCTCTTGCTGTTCTTCCTCTACATCGGTTACATCGCATTGCATTCGGCGATCGACGACACCCGTCGGGCCGACCGCGCCGCTGCCCTGCTGGCGATTGTAGGCCTGGTGATGGTCCCGGTGATCTTCCTGTCGATCAATTGCCCGGACCCGAATCAGTGCGCAGCGCTGCACCAGCGCTCTGACCCAGGCAGCATCCATCTGAGCATCCTGATACCGATGTTGACCATGACCCTGGGACTCTGGTCCTACTCGTTCGCCGCCGTGTTCGAACGTCTGCGCACCATCATCTTGACCCGCGAAATGGACAGCGCCTGGGTGCGCGATGTCATCGCCGAGGAGGCCACGGCATGATGGAGTTTTTCAATCAGGGAGGCTATGCCGGCTTCGTCTGGGGCGCCTTCGGTATGACCTTCGGTTTGCTGCTGATTGAGGTCATTCAGCTACGCAGCAGTCGCAAATCGACGCTGACCCGTATCCGCCGGCTACTGCGCTTGCGCACCCCCAAAGAATCGCGCGCCCAGACGGGCACCAGGACCAATGCGCCTTCGGGAACCTCCGATGTGCAGACCTGATCTCAGCTGGACCGCATCGCGGATGAGCCGCGTCTGGGGTGATCTCTGCGCCTATGATTGTTCAAAAAGAATCGTATCCAAAAGGGCCCGCTGCACTCGGGTCAGCCATCCGATCGATTGCCACGAGGAGTGCTCTTAATGAAAGCAAGACAAAAACGATTACTGTTGGTCGGTCTCGCGCTCGTTGGTGTCGCTGGTGCGACTACGCTCGCGCTGAGCGCGCTGCAGAGCAACATCTCGTACTTCTTCAGCCCGACTCAGGTCATGGCGAGTGAACATCCAACCGACGCCGTGTTCCGGGTTGGTGGGCTGGTAGTCAAGGACACGCTCGCCCGTCAAGAAGACGGGCTGACCGTTCGCTTCGACGTCACCGACAACGCCGCTGTCGTCCCGGTCAGCTACACTGGCATCCTTCCAGACCTGTTCAGCGAAGGACAGGGCGTGGTGGCCAAGGGCCGCATCGGCACCGACGGTGTCTTCTATGCCGAAGAGGTCTTGGCCAAGCACGACGAATCCTACATGCCGCCCGAGGTTGCAGATACGCTGCAAACAGCGCACGTTGACGGCATCGTCGAACAGACCACCGGCGGCAAGGCCCCGGGGAGCGTATCGCAGTGATTCCCGAGCTTGGACACCTGGCGCTGATCCTAGCGCTCATTCTGGCGGTTGCGCAGGCCGCCCTGCCACTGGCCGGCTCGCTGACCGGCAATCGGCCTTGGATGGCCATGGCACGGCCACTCGCGTATGGACAGTTCGCCTTCGTCGCCATCGCCTTCGCAGCCCTGGTCGAAGCCTTTCTGACCAGCGACTTCTCGGTGCTTTACGTCGCTCAGCATTCCAATACCCTACTACCGACGATCTACAAGGTCTCAGCGGTCTGGGGTGGTCATGAAGGCTCGCTACTACTCTGGGCACTGATGATGGCCGGCTGGGGCGCTGCCGTTGCTGCTTTCAGTCGCTATCTGCCGCCGCCAGTGGTCGCGCGCGTGATCAGTGTCATGGGAATGGTCGCGATCGGCTTCTTCCTCTTCATGCTGCTGACCTCCAATCCCTTCGAGCGCCTATTCCCAGTGCCGCCGGAAGGACGCGACCTGAATCCGCTGTTGCAGGACTTCGGCCTCGCCATTCATCCACCGATGCTCTATATGGGCTACGTGGGCTTCTCGGTCGCCTTCGCCTTTGCGATCGCCGCGCTGATTGGCGGCAAGCTCGATGCCGCCTGGGCGCGCTGGTCACGACCCTGGACGACCATCGCCTGGGTGTTCCTCACCATTGGCATCGCGCTCGGCTCCTGGTGGGCCTATTACGAGCTCGGCTGGGGCGGCTGGTGGTTCTGGGACCCGGTCGAGA
>NZ_JBUDPI010000394.1:0-3186 GCF_054919635.1 Halochromatium sp.
TAGGCCGCAATTAGGCCGCAATTAGGCCGCAATCGCTTGGGGCTCGTGCGTCAGGCAGCCCTTGGGGCAGACGCGCGAGCAGGCCTCGCAGCCAATGCAGTCGAGGGTGTCTTTGAGGTTCATCACCATCCCAGGTGCCTCGTCAAAGTCGTCATCGAAGTCATCGTCATCGCCGAGGTCAAGCTCATCGCGATCGATCAGCTCGAAGACATCGCGCGGGCAGACCTTAAAGCAGCGGCCGCAGCCGATGCAGTTGTTCTGATTCAGGTCGACGATGAAGGCCGGTGTCCACTGGACGCCGCCGCGGGTGAGTCCGGTGATGGTGCTCATTGGCTTGCTCCGCTAGGTTGGGGATGAGGCTGAAGCGACAGGCTCACACATCAGCCGTGGTTGGGGTTCGGGCAACGGGTCAGGCATCGGCGGTTTGGGCCTGCTCATAGCGGGCTTTGGCCTCGGCCCAGGTCTGACAGGCCTCGTAGGTGGCCTCTGACAGCGCTGGGAGCTCGTTGAATGCCGCAGGTAGGCGGTCTTCGACCAGATCATGCAGCTCGCTAGCGCGCTCACTGGCGATGCGCTTCGCCTTCTTCATGGCCTTTTCGAGGGCCTTGATCTCCTCGTCGCTCATCTCATCGCTCATCAGGTCCTCCGCGGGAAGCCCGCCGCAGCGGGCTTTCTGAGGGTGTTGATTAGCTCAAGCCGTCGACTGGCGTGTCGGTCGGTTTCAGAGGCCAGCGACCCGGCTGTGCTCCCCGATCAGCTCCAGCGCGACCGAGAGCAGCTTGTCGCCTTCGTCTTTCATCCTTGAGAGCGAAGCGAAACCGAAGCGGTGAACGTCGCGCAACGAGCGATCCACGACCACCAGCTTGCCAACGGTGATCAGCACGCGGCCGAAGCCTTCGTGGGTCAGGTGCAGCAAGGGCACCGCGCGCAAACGGCACTCCTGCTCGATCATCACCGCAATGGCGTTATAGAAGGCCTGGATGCGAGCGATGACGATCTCGTCGGGATCGCCGACGATCGGTATCTCGCGCTTCTTCTCCTTGGTCAGCACATAGGGCTCGAGCACCTCGGCAGCTGAGAGATCATCGTAGGTGCCATAGGGATCGATGGCGCGCACCTGGCGCACCATTTCGGTCGCGAATCCAGTATCCAGCACCGGATCGCTCGGATCGATCGCTGGCTCGGTGGTTGGTGCCTCAAGCGTCTCAATGGTCATGCTGTTCTCCGACGTTGTGTTATTTCAATCGAGCCGCCGACGGGCGGCATCATTCTTCCCAGGCCTCGGCCGCCATGGCATCAAAGCGGCTCTCACTGCGCGGGCTCTGTTGCGCGATTGCGCGCTTGAGCCAAGCACTCGGACCGTCGCGCAGCTCGCGCTTGAGCGCGTGCAGCTGACTGCTGACCAGGCTTTCGGGGGCGACCTTGATCGGTTGAATGCCCTGTGCGCGCAGCTTGCTGATGGCGGAGGCGCCAACCGCTTGGCAATAGACCGCGATGCAGCCGGCAAGGGCCTCGATCTTGGCGCCGAGCTTGTCTTCATTGCCGTCCATATCGAGACGGCCGAATTGGGCGACCTCCAACAGTTCGTAGCCGTTCGCCGAGACGCGATAGATCGCAAAACCCTCGGCGGCGCCGAAGTGCTGATTGACGTGGCGGCGGTCGGTGGTGGCGAAGGCGACCTTGATCGCGGTCGCCTCGTGATCATCGAGATCCCTGTTGCCGACGAGCTTGAGCTGGCGTTTCATGGTCATGCTATTGGCTCGGGTCCGGGGCTTATCGAGAGCGATCATGCGGGGCAACTAAGCCGACGCAGAGCGTGCGAAGCGCTGGTGGCGATGGCCTGTATGAGCATAGGCATGGGCATAGGCACCGGCATGGCCATGGGCTCGGCATTCGTCAGGCCAGTGCCGCACCGATGCCGGCATCGATCGAGCCTTGAGCCGGCCCACCATCGCGCTCGTGTTCTGGCCATTGCTTGAGACGAGAGCGATAGGGTGCGATCTCGCCCTTGTGCAGCCCGAGCATGATGTTGGCGAGATCGAACAGGGTTTGACGCGTACCCTGATAGCCGATCCATTGCCGCTGCCAGCCACCAACATGGTCGAACTGTGGAAAGCCGGCGCGCAGCAGTGGAATGCCCAGGCGCTCGGCGGTATGGGCGCCATGGCTGTTAGTGATCAGCACCTCGGCACCGTTGGCGCGGGCCAGCTGCTCTAGATCCTCGAGATCGCCGATCTTCACCTGCGCAGCGGCAACATCGGCCAGGCTCGGTGCGTTGGCAGGCGCAACCGCAGCAACGGTCTCGGCGCCCATGCTGGCGAGCAGCTGCGAGAAGGCAATCAATAGATCGGCATCGGCGGCGAGGGCAAATCGGCCTTGCCCGATCGAGAAATGCGCGTCGAGCATCGCGTCCTGCAGCTGCGAGCGCTGTCGCTCGATGCGCTCCGGCACCGGCTCGGCGCTGATCTCAGCAAGCGTGCTGATGAATCGGTCCATCGCCTCCAGGCCCATCAGATGCGGGAACCGGTAGTCTGGTACCCCGGTGCGCTCGGCCAGCAGGTTGGCAGCACCGGTCATCGAATGGCCGATGACCAGTGTTGCCGCGGCGTCACCGAGGGTCGCCAGCTCATCCAGCGGGGTACCGCCGATGGTCAGGGCGTTGTAGTCGGCGTCGACCAGATGGCCATCGAGGGAGTCAGCAATGTCTGGCACGAGCATCGGGCGCAGCCGGAAGCGCTCGAGAAGGTCCTTGAGATGCTCGATGTCTCCGGTGGTCAGCGCCGAGCCGGCGAGCACATTGACCTGCCGAGGCCGACGACCTGGACGGGTGCCGGCGGCAGTCGCTTTGGGTACCAGGGCGTCGATGATCGCCTTGACCGCGTTGTTGTAGCCAGTCTCCAGACAGCCGCTGTAGTCCGGCGAGGCGACCGGGACAACGGCGATACCAGCATATTCTGGATGCTGCGTGCGGAACATCTGAATGGCACGAGCGACATCAGCGCCTTGGGTCTCCACCAGTCCGGTCGTCGGTAGGCCGATCAGCGCCGGGTCATGCTTCTTGCAGATCGTCGCCAGGCCTTCGACGACGGCATCATCGCCGCCCATGATCGTGCTGACCTGATCCATGGCCGTGGTCTGCATCGGCATCGGCTCGCGGAAGTGCTGGATGAAGAAGATCTTGCCGAA
>NZ_JBUDPI010000395.1:0-3172 GCF_054919635.1 Halochromatium sp.
GAGCGTTTCGATCTGCTCCATTTCCTGCGCGCCAAGGGCCAGATCGCCCGTGATGAGACCATCGAGGTCTGGGACCGTGGTGAGCTGAAGCCGATCAGGCTCTTCAATACCGAGATTTCCCGTGCGCACAAACCCACCGATCTCCCCGCAGACCTCGCGGCGCTGCTCAATGAGTCGATCGTCCTGTTCAACCAGGGTCAGGCCGATGCGGCGGAACAACGGCTCAACCGCATCCTTGAACGCGTGCCCAAGCATGCGGTCGCACGCGGCAACCTGGCGTCAGTGCGCACCCTGCAGAATCGCCATGCGGAGGCGATGCAGCTGCTGCGCGAGGTGGTTGCCGACCATCCGCAGTACCTGTTTGCCCGCTGCAACCTGGCGCAGATGTTGATTGAGCAGGGCGCGATCGATGACGCCCATGACCTGCTTGACGGCTTGATCGAGCGCGAGCAGCTGCACATCCAAGAGGCGTTCGCGCTCTATGGCGCGCTGGCCAGGGTGCACCAGGCCAAGGGCGAAGAAGAGGGGGCGCAGAAGCTGCTGTCGAATCTGGAATCCATGATCGAGGACGAGGACGATGTGCGCCGCTTCCGGCAGATCAAGCGCGCGTTGGATCGACCAAACCTCTTGCAGGAGTTCAGCGAACGGCTCGCATCGCTGGTCGGGCCGGGCGCAAGACGTCAGTGAAGATGATCCCTTTCGGGACGCACAGCTCCACTGATAATGCCTGCTTGATCTCCCGTCAGTCCCGTTTGCGAATCACGCAGGTCGACGGCGATGTCGGAGAAGGTGAGGAAGTGCATGGAGGCTGAGCGGGTCATATCGGCCCTTTTGAAACGTCTTGTTCCAGAGCCGGGCTCGCCGCAACACGGGAAGTTGCGGCGGTAGATACGCAGGAAACGGCATCGGCATCTGCAGCGACCACGGCGTCACCGACGCGCAGCTGCCCGCCCTGGATCACGCGCGCGCAGAGTCCGCCATGGCCGCGCATGGCGTTGTAGCCGCCCGGCCCTAAGACCTCCTCCATGCGTGAGCAGGGATGAGCAAAGCTCATGCCCTCCAGCACCACCTCGCCGATCTGAAAGCGCTGTCCCTTGAGCGCCGCCAGGTTGATGCCGGACACCAGCAGGTTGCGCCGCAGCGTGGCCGGCGTTATCTCCTCAGCACCAGTCAACGCAGCGATCACCGGCAGATGTTCGGACTGCAGCAGTGTGATGCCGCGGTTGCCCGTGCGGCCGCCGTAGTGATCGCCCTCAAGACCCGCGCCGGTGATGGCCTGCGCGGCCTCGACCTGGATCAACACAGCGCGCTTCGCCGGTCGCAGGCCGATCCAGTCCAGACGGCCAGGCCGGGGAAAGGTCTGCATCAGCGACGCCAAAGGGCTGTTCTTGGGTAAGATCATGGCTTCCATCATACAGACGCTGTGGGCATTCAGGCGGAGTCTGGCCCTTGTGCTCGGACTCGGCGCGGCGCGTCACCGATGAACGCGTGCCCCAATCCAACCAACCCCGTTTGAATAGCCCCTGCGCTTGATCATGCCCCAGCCAACCCATTCAGCATCACATCCCGTCGTCAGCCAACAACATCCGGCCAGACTCGGACTTGGACTCGCCGCCTTGGGACGTCCCGGTTACATCAACCTCGGCCATGGCGAGGATACCCGCACTGGCCGCAGTATCGAAGCGATGCGCGAACGCGCCTTCGCGGTGCTCGATACCGCCTGGCGTGCTGGGATCGGCTATTTCGACACCGCCCGCTCCTATGGTCGCGGCGAGGCCTTCCTGGGCGACTGGCTGCGCTCACGCGAGGTGCCGGCCGATTTCGTGACCATCGCCTCGAAGTGGGGCTATACCTACACCGCCGACTGGCGAATCGAGGCCGAGCAGCATGAGGTCAAGGACCATTCGCTCGCAGTGCTGCAGCGACAGTGGCTGGAGACCCAAGCCAACCTGGGCGGCTCTCTGGACCTGTATCAGATCCATTCCGCCACGCTGGACAGCGGGGTGCTCGATGACCAGGCCGTGCATGCAGAGCTTGCACGACTGAAGGCTGCTGGAACGCGCATCGGGCTGACCTTGAGTGGTCCGCGGCAGTCCGTCACGCTGGAGAAGGCGTTGACCCTGCAGGTCGATGGCGTGCGCCTGTTCGATGCCGTGCAGGCGACTTGGAACCTGCTCGAGCCCTCAGCCGGGGCAGCGTTGAACACGGCGCATCGAGAAGGGCTGGCCGTGATCATCAAAGAAGCCCTGGCCAATGGGCGTCTCACCGAGCGCAATCAGGCGGCAAGCTTTCAGGCCCGACGGCAGCGGCTCGAGACCCTCGCCGGTCGGTTCAAGGCCTCACTCGACGCGGTAGCGCTGGCGGCCGCCCTCGCCCGGCCCTGGGCCTCGGTTGTGTTCAGCGGCGCGGCGACTGAGGCGCAGCTGCACTCGAATCTGAACGCTGTGGACATCCCTTGGGATGCTGAGGCTGAGGCTGAAGCGTTGACCGGGGCAGTGACGGAGGACCCGGCTGCATACTGGCAGACGCGCGCTCAGCTCGCGTGGAATTGACACGCCGCCTGACACGCTCCAGCGGTGCAGGCGGGCTGGATCGGCGCTCGAGGTCGATTGCGGCGATGATCCAGGCGCATGATCTGGCGCAGAGGCTATTGGGTCCGAACAACAGCCTGGAGATGACGCTGTGCTGGATGCTGGCGCGTGATCTGCGCATGGGCAGTGCCCACCTGAGAGACTGTCCGCAGTGCCAGATCCGTTATCTGGTCACCGAGCAGGGGCGCTTTGACCAGGGCTGCCCGCTGTGCGCGCGCTATCGCAGTGTGGGGCTGTCGCGCTTGAAGGTCGGGCTGATGGGCGGCGCCTTTGGCGAGGATGCGCCATCGATGGTCTCGCGCGTCATCCGATCGCCACTTGGACGCACGACCGGTGCCAACCATGCGCAGGAGTCTGACCGCAGCAAACGGTGACATCCATCTTCAGCTGACTGACCCAGGCCAACTACGGCGCACCCTGCAGTGATGAGGAACCACGCCATTGAGGCGCCGAGGCCGTCATAAGGGACGGTCATCTGAGGAGCGAGATCACAGCACACCGGCACGGGGTCCGTCGAGATTGGCCGTGTTCCGGTCGTCATCCAGGCGACGCCTTGCGCACGAGCGCCTTGGCCGATGACC
>NZ_JBUDPI010000396.1:0-3165 GCF_054919635.1 Halochromatium sp.
CGCCGGTGCCGATGGTGACGCCGAAGGACCAGCGCATGAAGCTGTCCATGCGTTGCTGCAGTCCGCGAATGTCTTGCTGCAGGCCGCGAATGTCTTGCTGCACGCTCTCGAAGCGTTTGTCCATGTTTGCTTGCATCAGCTCGAAGCGCTTGTCCACTTGTTCAAAGCGCTTCTCGACCTGCTCGAAGCGCAAGTTCATTTCCGTGCGCATCGTGTTGAATCCCTCGCGCATCAATTCGCGCTGGGTCTTGAGCTCCTCCTCGACCCGGACCATGCGCTCGCGCAGCTCGATTTCGTAGACCACGGGTGGTTTGCCGAGGCTTTGCTCGGCAATCCAGTCGCTGATGTGCTCTTTGACGTACTCGCCGATCTGTTCAAGGTCTTGCTGAGCGAGGGCCATGTTGAGTCTCTCTGTGCTGCCAGGGGCTGCTTCACCGTGCATGATCTTACCATCGGATGCTCGGTTGGAGACCAATCGGGGCACCTCCCCGGGTTGCTACGCTCAGCGGCATCATCCAGGTCCCTCAGGGTCCGTCCCGGGTTTCTCTGCCGAGCCCAAGCGCTGGGCGGAACTCGACGCCCGCGCCAACCTCAGGCAGCTGTTGACCAGTCGGGCTAAACTGACACTGATCATCACCATCGCCTCAGCCGCACTCCATGAAAGAGAAATACATCAACCTCTTCACCGACTTCGGCTTCAAAAAGGCCTTTGGCGAAGAGGCCAGCAAGGAGCACCTGATCAGCTTTCTCAACACCCTGTTACCGGCCAAGCACCAGATCCAAGACCTGCAATTTAGCCCCACCGAAGCCCAAGGCGCCAGTGCGCTCGACCGCAAGGCCATCTTCGATCTCACCTGTGTTAGCCCCAGCGGTGAGACCTTCATCGTCGAGCTGCAAAAGGCCAAACAGAACTTCTTCAAAGACCGCAGCGTCTTCTACGCCACCTTTCCGATCCAGCAACAGGCCCAACGCGGCGAGTGGGACTTCAAGCTCAGCGCCGTCTACACCATCGGCATCCTCGACTTCATCTTCGACGACGAAGACCGTCGTCATCGCCAAGACGTGGTCCATTGCGTCCAGCTCAAAGACCAACACCAGCAGGTCTTCTATGACAAGCTCACCTTCATCTATCTGACCCTGCCCAACTTCACCAAGACCGCCGACCAGCTCGAGACCCTGCAAGACAAATGGTTCTTCCTCTTCCGCCACCTGCACGAGCTCGACGAGATCCCCCCACGGCTACGTGAACGCGTCTTCCTCAGCCTGTTTGAGAAGGCCAGCATCGCCCGTTTCGAGCCCGGGGAGCGCCAAGCCTATGAGTCGAGCCTCAAGTTTTATCGTGACCTGAAGAACGTCATCGACACTGCGCGCGATGAAGGCCGCGAAGAAGGCCAACAACAAGCCAACCGGGAAACCGCTCGGCGCTTACTGGCATTGGGACTCATGACCGATGAGCAGATCGCCACGGCAACCGGGCTCTCATTGACAGACATTCATCACCTTCGCGAGGCCGCGACTGGCGCCCAGTAACGCGCTCACAAGCCTACGAACAACCCACCACCCCGATTTCCGTCCGACGATGACTCATCGCGGCACGTCCCCGCTTTACTCTGCTCGCTGAGTGAACGCCAGTGGGCTGAATTTGTGGGGATAGCTCAGTGGCCATGTCGATGCTACCTCGGGTCTTTCCGCTGGCAGAGAGTATCGCGATCTGAGCTGCCTCGACGCGCTGACGGCAGATGCTGACATGCCGCGCCGCGCATCCATCTGGCGGAGACTGACCGGCTGCCGACTGCTGGTTCGGGTCTCGAACGGCTTCGCGACGGCGGCATGTATCGATCCGACGGCGTCCTTCGTGGAGCGCCGCATCTCGACGGCTTGGATACGGCAGATCGGCAAGACCTCATCGCAGCGGAAGACGTCGAAGCCGAAGAGGACGCTTGGCCTGAAGAAACGCCACTTATCTCGAACCGCACCCCATCGCCATTCGTCACATCGTTGATCCGCTGCAGCGGCTCCTCGAGATCGCTGCGGCCCGGCGCCTGATTGCTCTCGGCCTGGCCAAGGGCGCTGCCGGCGGTGGGCAGCACCTGTTGCAGCAGGAGTCGGCATCCAAGCGCCTAGAGCAAGCCCGACTTTGATTCTAACCTCTCACTGCGGCTATGATTCGTTAAAGTCACTGCGTAGCCACATGAAACATCATTCTGCACATGCCAATCACAGCAAATCCAGATGTCATGATGGGAAAGCCCCGGATCGCAGGAACCCGGATTACAGTCGAGTCGATTCTAGAGCGTCTCGGTGCCGGCGAGTCCGAAGCCCAGATCATCGAAGCTCAACCCCGTCTGACACAGCAAGATATCCTCGATGCTCTGCGTTTCGCTGCGGAGTCGATGCATGGAGATAAGTTCTATCCCATCGATGCCGACGCTGCCTAACCAAGCCGCATCGACCCGATGAAGCTGCTTGCAGACGAGAATGTCGATGCAGTCATCGTGACTGCGCTCAGGAACGCAGGCCACCAGGTCCGCTACGTGTTGGAGCTGGACCCAGGAATTGACGATCAGTCAGTGTTTGCTCTCGCAAATGCCGATGAGGCGATGGTCCTCACCTCAGACAAAGATTTCGGTGAGCTGGTTTTTCGGCAACAGCTCGTCAATGCTGGCGTTATCTTGTATCGTCTCGTGGGCCTCAGCCCCAACCGCAAAGCAGCAATCCTCGTTCTAGCGATTGAGCATCATGCATCGGAAATGCTCGGCGCCTCTGTCTTGATCGGTCCAGGGCAGATGCGGATACGACTCCGGCCCCACCATCCACGCCGAGATTGACTGGCCTTCAAGAAAGCCAAGAAGTAGGCCGCAAAGCGGGCGTGGAGGGCACCCTCCGAAAGCTCATCACCCTGAAATTCGGCGAGATACCCGAGTCGGCATCCAAACGCCTAGAGCAAGCTGCGGACGAGCAACTGGACACCTGGGTCGAGCAGATCCTCAACGCCAACTCGCTCGACGACCTCTTCACGACAAGGAGATAGCCGCACCAGCTTCGAGCTCGAGCCCGCGCTCACCGCCATGCGTCTGCTGAACAGAAAGTCTCCAGCCGGGCTAAACCGTGGTCCGTCCCGGGTTTCTCTGCCGAGCCCAAGCGCTGGGCGGAACTCGACGCCCG
>NZ_JBUDPI010000397.1:0-3163 GCF_054919635.1 Halochromatium sp.
CTGCGGCAGGTCCGGATGCTCGGCGGCAACGGCCCGGATCGCGGCCAGATTGTTCGGCTGATGCAGCGGCACCAGCGGGATCAGGCCGGTCAGGACCTGAATGATCTCCGGCGTGATCCGCACCGGCTTGGCGTAGGCCTCGCCGCCGTGGGCGACCCGATGGCCAACGGCGATGATCTGCGCGCCGTCGGCGACGTTGGAGAGCCAGCTCCATATCTGCTCGAAGGCCCGCGCATGGCCGCTCCCAGCGCCGTCGGCGACCGGCTCCCACCAGCTCTCCGAGAGCAGCTGCCCCTCGACGCCCTTGGCGACGAAGTGCGGTCGAACGCCGATGCCCTCGACCTGACCCTTGGCGCGCAGGACTGGCTCGGTCTCGCCGGCTCGCGCGGCGTAGACCGCGAACTTGATGCTGGACGACCCCGCGTTCAGGGTCAAAATCAGCTCATCGGATAACGCGTTCATGGCCGATCCTCCTCAGTGCGCCGGTTTGTCGAGCAGACCCTGGCGCACCGCATGCGCATGCAGCACCGCGGTGGCGGCCGATGCGCGTCGCGTGCGCACGCTGTCAGCGCGTGAGGTGAGGATGATCGGTACCCGGGCGCCGAGCACGATGCCTGCGGCCTCGGCGTTGGCGAGGAAGATCAACTGCTTGGCCAGGATGTTCCCAGCCTCCAGATCCGGCGCGATAAGGACATCGGCAACGCCGGCCACCTCGGAGTCGATCTTCTTGATCCGTGCCGCTTCCAGGTTGATCGCGTTATCCATCGCCAGCGGGCCGTCCAGCACGCCGCCTTGGATCTGACCACGATCGGCCATCTTGCACAGTGCCGCGGCATCCAGCGTCGACTGGATCTTCGGGCGGATCGTCTCGACTGCTGACAGGATCGCCACCTTTGGCCGCTCGACACCCACGGTGCGCGCTAAGTCGATGGCGTTCTGGCAGATGTCGGCCTTGGCGTCGAGGTCCGGCGCGATATTCACGGCCGCATCGGAGATCAGCAGCAGCTTCGGGTAGGTCGGCACGTCCATCACGAAGATGTGACTAATGCGCCGCGCGGTGCGGATACCGGTCGCCTTGTTCAGCACCGCGCTCAGCACCTCGTCGGTGTGCAGACTGCCCTTCATCAGAACCTCGGCGGTGCCTTCGCGGATCAGCTCCACAGCGCGGGCTGCCGCCGCATGGCTGTGCTCGACGTCGAGGATCTTGGCGCCGCCGATATCGATACCGTGTTCCTCGGCGACCGTGCGGATGCGCTGCTCAGGGCCGACCAGCATCGGTGTGATAAAGCTCGCCTCGGCGGCTTCCATGGCGCCCTGCAGCGAGACTTGATCCACCGGGTGGACGATCGCGGTCGGGATCGGCTCGAGCGCTCGGACCTTGTCGAACAGGGCGCTGAAACTGTCGTGATGACGCACCGAGACATCGGCCAGGTCAGCGACCTCGATGCGCTGCTTTTCAGTGGGGGCGACCACGACAGCGCGACCGGTCATCACCAAGTCCCCGTCCTGGTTGGAGACCCGACACTCGAACGCGATGCAGTCTTCGGGCAGCTTCTCCAGCACCCGGACCCAGGCCTTGAGGCTGTCACCAAGCCGGACCTGGCGATGGAACTCGGCGTCTTGGCTGCGATAGACGGTCCCCGGACCAGGGAGCACGTTCGCGAGCAGGCTGGAGACCAGCCCAGTGGCCCAGAGACTATGACCGACGACACCCTGTGCACCCTGAGCGCGGGCGTACTCTTCATCCATGTGGATCGGGTTCAGATCGCCGGAGACCTTGCTAAAGAGGGCGACATCATCGCGGGTCAGCGTGCGCTGAAGCCCGGCGCTTTGCCCGAGCTGGATTTCGCTATAGATCCGATTCTCGAGGACATCAGACATGGTGTGCACCGGAAGCAGGTCGTCGCGCCTTAGCCGTTAGCCAATGACGACGAGGATTGTTGCAGTGCACAAAAGTTAGCGGATCTTGATTGCCCGATGGTGACGGCGAGGTGGCGCTTTCGTGAAATCGCATCCCCGCGCGCGTGAATGCCGGCCCCGCTTGAGTCGAGACAGTTCATCGCCGATGAGAAAGCCCGATTGCCAACCTGATGTCATTGATTTTGGGATGAATCTTCATTGACCCTTCACCGAACGGTGATCCTGGTGACACCGGCCTCAGGTACTGTTGCGTTGTTTTCCTCAACCTGATGGTGACCTAGATGTCGGCCTTGCTTGAGCACCGTGTTAATGGATTGGCGCAGCGTGTCGGGCTGCGCCTCGTGATTGACGACGAACATGGCGATGAACGCCGTTACCGGCTGGTCGAGCCGATGTCGATGACACCGATCTCGGCTGACGGCGGCAACGGCAGCGCCTCGCTCCACGAGTTGGAAAGCTGGCTTGAGTTTCCTTGGGAGTAATCAATGGGATCATTCAACAGGACCATCCAGATGAGCGCCGACCTTCAGTACCAACAGGCCGCGCATGAGCTCATTCGCATGCTGGAGCGCATGCTCAGCCTGAGCATCGATCTCGGAGACCGCGATGCCTCAGGGACGCTCGAGCCTGATGACCTCGATCGATTCGGTCTCATGGTTGCTCGACTGGGGCGAATGGCCCAAAGACTTGAAGTCTCAGAAGAGGGATTGACGCTGAGACAGCGACACAAAGCTTTAGAGCAGCATCTCGCCGGCATGCGCGGCTAGTCCATCGAAGCTCGACGGCGAGCTGGTCACGCGCTATCACGCGGAGAAAGGCGTCCTGAGCGCCTGATCCTCGTCCACCAACGGCCTTATCATGGAGAGACGAACCGCCTTTCCCGACGGATGCAGGCCTCGGCAGACACCCCGAATGTGCGCCGAGATCAGATCGACACAAGCAGATGCGGCAGACACGGAGGAGCGAATGCGGCCCGGGATCGATCCATGGAACGACTCTCGTCGAGAGCGATCTCGGGCGCAGCTCGAGCTTCATTGGCTGACCCCGGAGTGGCCACAAGATCGTCACAAAGATCCGGTAGCGTTGCAGCCTAAGTCGTCTCAAGATCAGCGCAATCGAGCAACGCCCATGAACACTGCAGCGACCCAGTCTTCAGAAGCCAATCAGTCCCAGCCCAGAAGCGTCCAGAGCTACATCGACGAGACCCCCTTGTGGCCCGATGGCACCGGCACGCCCGGTGTGC
>NZ_JBUDPI010000398.1:0-3152 GCF_054919635.1 Halochromatium sp.
CAAGCTCGTCTGGCTCCACGATGATCTGCCAGCGTCGACGTTGGTGTCGTGCTTCGATGATCCAGCGTCCTTCGACGGCGTCGGGACGAAGGCCCTGAGCATGCTCTAACATCGTTCGCAGGTCGGCTTCGTTGAAGTCCCGATCTTCCATCCGCTTGAGCACATGCGGTGTCAGCTCCAGCTCCCAGCTCCACCAGGGTGGCATATCCTGTTCTTCTAACCCCATCGGTCTCATCGTACCAGGCAGTTCATTGCGTAACGACCGCGTTTTTTATGAGGACGAGAGCCCCATATTGAGCAGTAACGAAGTCGGTGCGACCGAGAACGCTGAGCAAGGCTTCATGAGCACCTCATTCAAGGTCGCACTCAACGCTCACCAGCCAGCGCTGACCCCCCATCGTGCCAGCTTAGCAGACTTGGCGAGCCGGGCCTGACCTTCGGCAATGATCTCGGTTTTTGAATTCCCCTCGACGAGCGCCCCCATCGTTTGTTGACTCCATGCTTGACCTGTGGCGCTTCGGCCTCGCGAACCAAGATAGCCCACCAGCAGTGCTGCTGACCCTGCTTGCCTGGCTCAACACGCCAAACGCGCCGCAACGCGCCAAGCCTCGCCAGCGCGTTGAGGCAACAGGGGAAAGAAACGGACGCGCCTTAACGCGCCGTCCTTTCTTTCCCTATAGGGCGGCGCGTTATTAGGAAGCGAGTTTCGTTGGCGCCTTGGAGGAGGCATTGTCGAGACCTTCATGGGATAACGCGCCGGGCTGATCGAGCGAATCAGCGCGTTGGCTCGGGCATAGCAAGGTCTTGCGCTGACCGTGGCGGTGCTCCTTCGGCAGCGGTACCGAGATCAGGCGACCGGACACCTCCAGCCTGGCGATGGCCTTCCGCAGCTCGGCACGGGTCATGCCCAAATCACCCCCAGTCTCGAGCTGCTTGGCGGTCCAGTAGCGACCGGCCGACAACTGGGAGTCGAGATAACGCTCCAGCTGATCGGCCTTGGCCAGTGCGACCTCCTCCGGTGAGCGCTTCAGCTCCACAAAGCTCTCGAAGGCGTAGCCCCTGCGCTTGATCCAGAGCACAGAGCTCTTGCAGATTGGGCGGTGCATAGCTCAATTGCCCTGAATCAACTGCGCCAGCTTCAGACTGGAGCCACAGATGTCCCAAAAGATCACGCTGTCGAACACGCGGCGGCGCTGAACCTCGGTCAGCTCAAGGGCGGCGACGATCTCGCGCAGCCGAGCCAGGAGGCGCTCGCGGCGGTCCTCAGCGGTCACGAACAGCGACCAGCCAGGTTGCTCGATCCTCAGACCCCAGAGCGGCGTGCCGAGCGCGATCATCGCCGCCTCGTAGAGCAGCATCGTGGTCTTGCCGGTGCCGCCGGGGGCGACCACTTGCGCCACGTCGGCATAGAGATAGCGATCCACGATGCAACGCGGTGCCAGCGTTGCGCGAGCGATTTCCACATCGGACGGGACCAACACTCGGCGCGACGGTGGTCGGGTCTCGATCCTTGGCCCCTCGGCGAGCAATGCGTCCAATTCGACCTGTGCTCGCTCGATCAGCTCAGCAGGGTCGCTGCTGTCCTCCTGTTCGGCCAGATGGCTCCCCAAGGCGCGCAGGCGCCGTCTGGTGCCGGCGGCTTGAATGAGCTTGGCGTAGTGAGTGGCATTGGCTGCCGTGGTGGCATCGGCAAACAGCGAGACAATCAGGTCGTGGTGACGGCGGTCGTTGAGCGCGTTCAGCAGCGTTTCCGGCTCGGGTGCAATCCCATCATCGCTCAGTGAAAGGATCGCGGCGAACACCTTGCCGTGGTCGTCATCGCCAAAGTCAGCCGGGGAGACCAGATCCACAACGCGCGAGACGGCGTCGGGCTCGATCATCAAGCCACTGAGCAGTGCGCGCTCGGCGCGGGCGGTGATCGCGCGCTGAGACGCGTCTTGGTGTTGCTCCCACGGCTCGGGGAGGCCTTGCGTGGTGAGGCTCAACGTCCATCCCTCAGAGGCAGATGCCATCGACGTTGCCAGCATGATGGGATGCGAGCTGGTCGCCGGCACGGATGTGGCCCTCCAGCCGATCCGTCGGCAGGGCAGCGAGCAAGCCCGGGCGGCACCCGCGCTGACGCCGATGCTCGTCAGCCAGATCACGCAGCGCCAGCAGTCCGAGCGCACGGCGCCAGGCTAGGGCTCGGCCTCGATGCCTGCACAGCCAAGACCATCGTCCACATCGGAGCTGCGATCGATCCCTAGCCAAGGGGGTACTGAACGGCGGCTGGGGATTGCTGGCTGGCGTCATCATTGCATCCACCTCCGTCACTGTCCGCGCGCGGCGTGCAGTTGGTTGACGAGGGCATGCATCTCTTCGGGTGTTGCACCGGCCGTGAGGGCGTTGATGACGGCGTCGATCTCATGGCTGGGCCAAGCGACGGCGCGCTGACCGGTCTTGACCGGGCGTGGCAGTACACCAGCGGCGCTATCGGCATAGACACTGGCGCGGGAGCGGCCAATGCGACGTTCGACTTCGGGGCGACGCAGGAGAGAGAGTGTGTGTGGGGCATCGTTGCGGCATCCTGGGTGTGGAGATCAGTGCTGGGCGGGAATCTATCCCGCGCCCAACGTGCTGTCTTCAGTACTCAGGAAGCGCCGCCGGTGCTCTATACCGGGCTTGGCCTAACGGCTGTTCAGGCTCCGAAACGCTTTGGCGGGCAGCGTGGCGCTGAAAACCTTGCTAGCATCCACTCAAGCCGACTTCGCCCGCGACAGTGAAAGAACATCGATTTCGGCATGTTTCGCGATGTAGCGGTGCGTCATGGTCTCCGCAGCCAGGAATCGTCTCCCCTATTGTCAGACAGGAAACGCTCTGAATCGAGCAACTGCGTTGCCGTTTTGCATCCTCCTCTTCGGACACGCAAGGGGTACAGCCAGAAACCGCAGAATCAACCCAATCTAGTTTCTAGCTCGCAGCTGCGCGTCACGCTCAGGATGAGCGACCCATTCCGGATCAGTCGGTGGCACGCGCTTCAGACACGAGCGCGTCTGCCTCCTCAGCCACGGAGCGATGATCTCAGTGGTCATCGCCGCCATCGTCCATCGTCTGGTAGCCCATACTGCGATAACCCTGCATCCGTTTATCGAGCATCCTCGCCAGCATCGGCA
>NZ_JBUDPI010000399.1:0-3151 GCF_054919635.1 Halochromatium sp.
TCGCAAAGCTTGCCTGCTCCAGCTGAAACAAGGCATCGATATCGGCTAAGGCCGCCGGTCGAATCTGCATCAGGCATCCGATCTTAGAAGGGATATCGACGATCAACAATCACTGATCAAGAATCACTCATCAAGGTAGAGACTTGATGGCTAGCCCGACGCCTAGCCAGACCGCGGCAATGCCAATCAAGTACCAGACGAAATGCCGATCCAGGCGCCGCAGGCCTTCATAGAACTGCCGCTCCGACGCCTCAAAGCGCCGCTGGGATTCCTCGCCGCGCTGCTCGAAGTCGTCATACCAAGGATCACGATCAGTCATGAGCAACATGTCTCCAAGGATGGTCAATGGGCCTCGTTTCGGCCTCGCAACACATTCGATTTGCGCTTCAACGGCAAGCAAACGGACAATCACATCAGCTCCAGTTTCCCCGCACGAGCCGGCACCATGCGCTTCCCCTACGGTCTTGCCAACTTTCAGGCTCTCATCGAAGAAGGCTACCTCTATATCGACCGCACCGATCGCATTCGCCGGATCGAAGAGGACGGCAAACAACTGCTGCTGCTGCGCCCGCGCCGCTTCGGCAAGTCGCTGTGGCTGTCGACGCTGGAGAACTACTACGACCTGGCCAAGGCAGAGCAGTTTGAGCAGCTTTTCGGCGGGCTGAAGATCGGCCAAGCGCCGACCGCGCGGCGCAACCATTTCTTCATCATGAAATGGAACTTCTCGCTCGTCGACCCGATGGGCGATGCCGAGGCGATCCGTGCCGCGCTGCATCGGCATATCAACGTCGAGATCCAGGCCACCGTTGCCAAGTATCGGGTTCAGTTGCCAGGCGATATCGAGGTCCAGGAGGATGCGATCGTGTCCTTCCGCTCCCTCTTGGCCGCCATCTCCCGCACTCCGCACCGGCTCTACCTGCTGATCGACGAATACGACAACTTCGCCAACGAGGTGCTGGTCAGCCATCAGCAGGGCGAAGGCCGCTATCAGGAGCTGGTCGGTGGCGAGGGGGCGATCAAGACGCTGTTCAAGGCGATCAAGGACGCGGCCGAGGGGCGCGGCCTGGATCGGGTGTTCATCACTGGGGTCTCGCCGGTCGTGCTCGCGGACATCACCAGCGGCTATAACGTGGTCGAGGATATCTCTCGGCAGCCTGAGTATGCCGACCTTTGCGGCTTCCATGAGGCGGAGATTCGCGCCGTGCTTGAGCAGATCATCAGCGATTGCAAGCTGCCGCCAGAGCGTGCTGCGGAGGCGCTCGACCTGATGCGCACCTTCTACAACGGCTACAACTTCTCGTTGGAGCCCGAGGGCGGACAGATCTACAACCCCACCTTGGCGCTCTATTTCCTCAAGCATCTCGCGGAACGCTGCCACTACCCCGAGGAGATGCTCGACAACAACCTGGCGATGGATCGCAACCGCATCGAGTACATCGCTCGCCTGCCGCGCGGCGAGGCGATCGTCAGCGCGGCACTGGATAGCGCCCATCCACTCAGCGTCGACCGGCTGGAACAGCGCTTCGGCGTCGAGCGCATGCTCCATGCCCCGCAGACCGAGGGCTTTCTCGCCTCGCTGCTCTACTTCTTCGGCGTGCTCACCTACAGCGGGCGCGATCCGCTGGGCACGCTGCAGCTGAGCATCCCCAACCTGGTGGTGCGCAAGCTCTATGTCGAGCGCATCCAGGAGGCCTTGCTGCCGGGCTATGATCTGGATCGGGAGCGGCGCGCGGTCTGTGATCGCTTCTATGCCGGCGGCGAGCTGGAGCCGCTGTGCGATTTAATCGAGCAACGCTATCTGCCGGTCTTCGACAACCGGGACCTGCGCTGGTCCAATGAGCTGGTGGTCAAGACCGCGTTTCTGGTCACGCTGTTCAATGACATCGCCTACATCATGGACTCGGAAACCGCCATCGCGCGGGGCTACTGTGATCTCTCGCTAATCGTGCGCCCAGATCGGCGCCAGTATGCCTTGCTCGATCATGTGATCGAGTTCAAGCATATGAAGGTCGGCGATCTGCCGGGGCTCGACAGCGAGGCGATCGCATCCATACCACGGGAGGCGCTGCGCGAACGACCCGAGGTCGCGCGCCTGTTGAGCGAGGCCAACACGCAGCTCGCCGGTTACCGGAAGACCCTGGAAGGCCTTTATGGTGACAAGCTCAAGCTACGCACCCATGCCCTGGTCTGCATCGGGCTACTGAGGTTTGTCTGGTAGTCGGATACTGGGACTCATCGAACCGTAACGATCTTCGGCAGTACTAGGCAAGGGTCATGATGCCTCTAGCGCATACTCAGCCCCCGCTGCCGCCACAACAGATAGATCGCCGGGATCACAAACAGGCTCAGCAGCGGCGCGGTGATCATGCCGCCGACCATCGGCGCCGCAATGCGGCGCATCACCTCGGAGCCGATGCCGCCGATCAACATAATCGGCAACAGCCCGGCGAAGATGGTTGCCACGGTCATCGCCTTGGGCCGGATGCGCAGCACCGCGCCCTCCTCGATCGCGTCCTTGAGCTCCTCGACACTGGTCAGGCGCCCCTCCTTTTTCCACTGTTTCAGCGCATTGTCCAGGTACACCAGCATCACCACGCCGAATTCGGCCGCGACCCCTGCCAGCGCGATGAAGCCCACCGCCACCGCCACCGAGAGGTTGTAGCCGAGCAGATCGATCAGCCAGAAACCACCGACCAATGAGAACGGCAACGACATCATCACCAGCAGCGCCTCGCCCCCGCTGCGGAAGGCGAGATAGAGCAGCAGGAAGATGATCGCCAAGGTGACTGGCACGACCTGGGTCAGCCGCTCCCGCGCTCGCTCCATGTACTCGTACTGACCCGACCAAGCGAGCGAATAACCAGGCGGCAGTTCGACGTCGGCGTTCACCACCTGCTTGGCCTCATCGATCCAACTGCCAAGATCGCGCCCGCGAATATCGACGAAGGTCCAGCCGTTCAGCCGCGCGTTCTCGCTCTTGAGCATCGGTGCGCCGTCTGCAATCACCACCTCGGCCACCTGCGCCAGCGGGATCTGCGCGCCGGTCGGCGTGACGATCGGCAGCTCGCGCAGCTCCTGCACACTGTCGCGCTGTTCCCTTGGGAAGCGCAGATTGACCGGATAGCGCTCCAGACCCTCGACGGTCTGGGTC
>NZ_JBUDPI010000004.1:0-32353 GCF_054919635.1 Halochromatium sp.
CGGCTCCCAGTAAGGTGCTGGCTCGACGAAGAACAGATAGTCAGCGGGTCCTGGCACCTGATATTCGGCCTTGTAGGCCGCCTTACCGTCCCGCTCGACCGCTTCTAGCCGTTCTGACAGGTCCTTGGTGCCATCTGGCGTCATGACCCCAAAACGAACCGGCTCGCCCATCGGCATCGCTGGGCCACGCTCCATGGGGTGAGTGAAGCTCAGGTCCAGGGTCAGCGTCGGGCCTGTCTCTGCGGTCAAGATCTCGGTAGAGGGGATCAGCTCCTGGAAGTGCGCATGGGCCGAAAGCGGTAGAATCAGACTCAGTGCCGCGAGCCAATGCCGACGAGCGCGCAGCGGTTGATGCAGATCGAATGGGTTTGACGTCATGAAGGAAGGCCTCCAGGGTTGATTGCTCACACCATCGGAGCATACAAAGTAAGACATTTTTATCTTTTTTCATACTCCTTTCCTCGAGCAAGTCACATAACGGTTTTGTCCGGCGGTTTTCCCTGGCGAGATCTTCTAGGGCGAGATCTTCTAGGCGAGGTCCTCGGGGCAATTAACTCTGGCGGTTCCCTGATGTGCATTCAAAGACCCTTCAGCACAGGACTTGGTCGGGTGGCAGGCTCGGCAGCGCTAGCGCTGATGATGCTCAGCAGCACGCTTTCCAGCGAGGCGGCCCTGGCCGATGCGCTTGCAGAGTTGCCCGAGCCCTGGTCTGAGCAGCTCTTGCCGGTGGACGAGGCCGATATCAGCGGCGCCGAGCCCTTGATGCAACAGGCACTGCGCGAGGCGCGTGACGACATCAATCAGCGGCTGTTGACGCCCGGCACCGACGCGATCGCACTCGGTCGCGCGTATGGTCGGCTCGGCGCATATCTGTTATTGCTCGAGGTCGAGACCCAGGCTGATGCCTGTCTGCACAATGCGATGCAGCTCGACCCCGAAGAGCTGCGCTGGCCCTATTACGCTGGATACATGGCGATGCTCGCGGGCAATCTTGAGCGCGCCTTGGGCTACCTGGAGCGGGCCGCAGCAATCGACGCCAAGTATCCGACCCTCTACCTACGCCTTGGCAAGGTACAGCTCGACCGCGGCGAGCTCGACGCCGCTCGCATAGCCTTCGAGCAAGCGGTTGAGGTGCCCGAGCTGCGTGCGCCAGCGCAGTACTATCTCGGGCAGATCGCACTGCTCGAGCGTCGTTACTCAGATGCGCGCGCGTATCTTGAAGCGGCGCTGGAGGCGAATCCGGACGCCACCGAGGTCCACTACCCGCTGGCGCGTGCCTACCAGGGACTCGGACTCGAGGCCGAAGCCAGGGCGCAGATGGAGCGTTTCGTGCTGCGCTCGCCACAGATCCATGACCCATTGCTCGATGAGCTGCGGGCGTCGACGCAACGCGCCTTGCCCGCCTTCGAGCGCGCAATGCACGCCGTGCGTCGAGCCGATTACGCGACTGCTGCCGATGAGTTTGCCACCGGCCTCGAGATCGCGCCTGACAACGCTGCAGCGCGGGTTAGCTATGCCCGCGTACTCTATCTCAGCGGGAAGGTTGAGCAGGCAGAACAGGAGCTTCGGCGAGTGCTCGGTGCAAGCTCGGCATTGAAGGCCGGCTCAAACGCAGCCCTAGAGCCGGGCCAGACAACAGGGTCCAGCCCAAATCACGGGTCAGATCAGACCTCTAGTCAGCGATCCGATCAAGGTTTGGCGCACACAGACCAAGGCTCCTCAAAGGCGCTAGCGCACTTCTTTCTCGGTGTCCTTCAGCAGGCCGGCGGTGACTCGGACGCTGCCGCCAGGGCGTATCAAACCGCGCGCGCGCTCGACCCCAACCAGGCTGGCGCCCCGTTTCAGCTCGCAAATCTCGATTTCGCCGCTGGTCGCTACGCGGAGGCGGCGGCTGGCTATCAGGCGGCGCTCGCGGCTGATCCGAAGGCAGCCCCAGCGCGCCTGCTCGAATTGATTGCGGAGGCGCATGCCGGGATCAGCGAGGAACAGCTTGCGGACCGCGTTCGGGCGTTGCGCGACGCTGATCCGGATGACGATCGCCTCGCCTATGCCCAGGCCAGATTACTCGCAAGCGCCAGCTCTCCCGAGGTGCAGGATCCGGAGAGAGCCATGGAGATCGCAGTAGAACTGAACACGAAGGCACCAATACCGCCGCACCAACGCCTTCTGGCACTGGCAACCGCAGCGACCGGCTCGCCGGAGCGCGCCGCCGAGGCGCTAACGCAGCTGATCACCACCATCGGATGGATGGCGCCACCGGCGGAGCAGCAGTTGATGGCACAAGAGCGGGACGCGTTCCGAGCCGTCACACTCCCTCAACCCCCCTGGCCTGAGGGTGACCCCTTACTCAATCCACCGCCATTCGATGCGAAGCGGCTATTTCGCGACTACCCGGCGGTGACGCCCTATTGAGCAGCCGGCGAGAGAACGGGCCGGCATAGCCGGCCCTAAACCTGGCCTTCAAGCCCGCCTTGATCAGCCCCTTAATCAGCGCCCTGATCAGCGCCCTGATCAGCGCCCTGATCAGCGAGACTTATCGGAATCCGCTGGTGCCTGTGGGGTCGGGGCGGCGTAGGCAGGTGCGCCATAGCCGTAGTAGGAGTACGGCGTGCCATAGTAGCCCCAGGGCTGCCCCCAACCGCCGTGGTATGGATAGCCATAACCGCCGTACTGCGGATAGCCGCCGTAGTAGGGGTAGCCACCACCATACCAGGGGCCACCGTGCCAGGGTCCGCCGTACCAAGGACCGTCATCCCAGGAGCCCCAGAAGGCCTGTGCTGGCAGACTGAAGAGTGCTCCAACGAGCGCAGCACCCGCAGCAGTGATCAACGATTTGCGCATGATGTCTCCTCCTCGATTCGTAGCAGAGTTTTGATTGGGGACCGTGACCCCGGAGAAATTATACCCATTAACCCTTGAAATGCATGCAGCATTAGCCACTCCGAAACCTTCTACAAGCCCTTATCCTAGGTAACTGGAGAGATCAGTCGAACCGAGTTGGCATGCACCCTTTTTGCCGCTGTCGAGTCTAAGTGGTTCGATGGGTTACCATGCCTCGTCGACAACGCTGCCGGAATCCCAGAGCTAGACCCTGAGCCATGCGCACTAATAATGACCATCGATCAGTTTCCTCCTCGTCGCTCGGAAGGCTTCGTTCGGCGATTACCCCTGTCCCGCTCCTTGGCGTCCTGCTCCCCGCGGTCCTGCTACTAGCCGGCTGCGCTCAATTTCCCGTTACCCCCGTCGCTGGCACGCCCTCCCCAGCCGAGGTCGAGGCCCAGCCCGAGGCCGAGTCGGAGACCGCAGCGGCCGCACCTCAGGCGGTTCCCGAACCGCAAGAGGAGCCAGAGCCCGACAAGCTCTACGAATGGAAGGGAAATGGACGCAACATCTCGCATGTCGTGATCGACACGAACGCGCAGCGCGCTCGGTTCTACGATGGTGAAGAGCAAGTGGGCTGGACCACAATTGCGTCGGGCGTCTCCGCGCATCCGACCCCCAGCGGCGAGTTCGAAGTGATCGAAAAGGTTGCGAAGAAGCGCTCTAACCTCTACGGACGCATCTACAACGCCAAGGGGGGCCTGCACAAACGCAACGCCCATTCGAGCGACCCGATCCCTCGAGGTGGTAAGTTCGTCGGCGCACGCATGCCGCATTTCATGCGTATGACCTATGACGGCATCGGCATGCACGCGGGCGCCATCCCAAGACCCGGTCAGCCCGCATCCCATGGCTGTATTCGGCTCCCAGACGAGGTCGCCTCGAACCTGTTCGCGCACACCGATATCGGCACCCGCGTTACCGTCATCGGCCAGGGCCCCGATTATGGCAATTATGCCGCGCGCATTCGCCGCCAGCGCGAGGAAGAAAGGCTTAATCGTGCGGCTGTCGCCAGGGCTGAAGCTCGTAATAAGGGCGCAGAGGCTGGTTCAATGACCACGAGCACCAGTACAGGCAATACCTCGGCGAGCAAACCTGAGCAAACTGCCACTCTGTCGGCAACTGACGGCGACTCAGACACCGCCAGCCCAGACACCGCCAGCTCCGAGACGGCCAGCCCAGAGACAGCGAGCGCAGGCGTAACGACGACAAACGATACCAATGCTGGAGCCGCCGCCCCAACCCGCGCCAGCGATGGTCGGCAGCAGTCAACGGGCGCGCAGGCCAACGCCGCTGCTGCCAATACCGACGTCAACCAAGCGGGTCGAGACGCTGGCGAAAACGGGAGCTCCTCTCGCAGCCCCTCCCATACACCTGTGGCAAATCAGGAAGAAACCGCCACGACGCAGCCTTCTGAGCGGGTGGGAGTTACTGACGGGATTGCAGCGGAATCGGAATCTGCACCGGCATCAGATGCCAAGCCAACATCGTCCGCGGCAAACCCATCGGGATCATCTCCAAGACCCGCGGGCTCGCCAAGCAGGTCGGAGGCTGCAGAGCGTGACAGTCCGTCAATGACCCCTTCGCGAGCGACGGCACCGGCGCCAGAACAGGACTCTCAGAAAACGGTTCCGCCGAGGTCGCCCGGCGCAGTAGCGCCAAGCATCCGCTCAGCAGATCAGGACGGCTCCACTGGAACCGAGAACGAGCAAACCTAGTCTCAGTTATTCGGCAGGATCGACATCGGCCGGGACATGATATTGACGTCGCGGCCAATGCCGCCGACCGCCCCACTCATATCGACGAGCTTGCGATCCATCGCCTGCAATGAGCCGCCTAGAGACAGCATCCGGTCCTGGATGCGCCCCATGTCACTGGCAACGCTAACCAGATTGCTCCGCATACCGGTCATGTCCACCGACATGGCATCGACCGACGCAAAGATCGACGGCATGGGGGCGACATAGCCATCCATCGTCGCAACTGATTCCTCCATCATGCGCATCTCTGCGGTGACGGTGTCGAAATCTTCGCGCATCTCCTGCATGTCCTCCGCCATGGTCACCATGTAGGCGGTAATGCTGTCCATGCGCGTCGTAAAGGTCGCGACCAACGCAAGCATCGCCAACATCATCACCACCATGCCGACCATCGCGTAGCGGATGATGTTGTTGATGCGAGTGGTACTTCGGACCATGTTGTGCTTGAAGATGAACATCAAGTCTTCGTGCAGGTCCATGAAGCGGTTAGCGACGAGCTCCGCCTCTTCGCGTTCTTCTGGAGTCATGGATTAGGCCGGTGCAGGAGGATTGGGAAAGCCCAGGCTATAGAGAGGACTACTGACCGAAAAACGGCATCATGCGCATCGGGCTACTCATCTGATTGACATTTTGGCGCATCCTGAACACATCGCGATTGAGGAAGCCGAACACGTGATTCATCTGTATGAGGTCTTGATCCATACCGGCTAAGATACCGTCGATCGCATGAACATTCGGCGCAATTCCGTCCATCGATGTCGAGATCGCGTTGACATCAGCACGCATCCCTAACAACCGCTGTTCCATCGGCTGGATCACCGCGATATTGTTCGTCATCTGGCCCACGGCAGTATTGATGCGGCTGATTCGAACCGCCACTTCGTCAAAGTCTTGTTCCATCAGACCAACTTGCTCGTGCATTGCCCCCATCCGATCAGTGATGACACCCATTGCGCCGACCAGCGTCCAAATCAGGTAAAACACTGGCAAGGTGAGCAAGCCGACAGCCGCTAACGAGAGACGACCGATGGTTTGGGTACGGCGGTTTGCCTTGGCGCTGCGATAATCAGTGTCTTCCTCGCGCTGAACGGCCTCTTGCAAGCGCTCGTCGATGATGCGGAATACCTCGAGCTGCGGCGAGCCGGGTTGATCCTCAGAGGTGGCGTGGTCGGTCACTGGACGATAGCTCCTGGTTGACTTGCTGATCAGCAGCCGTGAAAGAATAGCTCAAAACTGACCCCGGAATCCCCATAAGCCGCAGGGGAACGCCCGATTCGTCGATGGGCCGCTTGGCACCCTAACCGACGCGCTCTATTGCCCATGATCTTGCCGACAAGAGGAGCCCAGCGTGGCCGCAGAATTCTTCAAACAATCCGACACCCTGGTCATCAAGCCTGGAAAGCGGCTGGATACCACGACTGCACCGGAGATCGACCGGGAGATCAGCGCCCGCATTGAAGCCGGCGAGTCGAAGATCGTGTTCGACTTTGACGGCACCGACTACCTCTCAAGCGCCGGTCTGCGGGTGATGATGAAGGCTGCCAAGGCAGCGGCCAAACAGGGAGGCGGCGTCGGCCTGTGCCATGCCAACACCCATGTGCGCGAGGTCCTGCATCTATGCGGCTTCTTTTCCCTCTTCAAGGTTGGGAAGACGCTCGATAAGACCATTCAGCTGCTCTGACGCCCATAGCGCGTCGCCACCCCGGACGATGAAGAGCCTGGTTCACAGTAACGCCCAAGGCGCGTCGCCCAAAGGATGCTGAAGAGCTTGTTTCACGGTAACAGCACGACATATGGGTCATCCGGCTCCGGGGCTTGCGACCGGCAGCCGCCGCAGGAGGGCGTGCTGACCACTCAGTCATCTCCGTCACCGGTCGCTTGCTGGTACGCCTTCTCCAATCGAAGATGATTGCGTCCGTCCACGCGGCGATAGCTGATCGCATCCGTTAGACGCTTGACCAGATGGATGCCGAGTCCCCCGATCGGCCGATCATCAAGCTCGGCTTCGGTATCAGGCTCGATTGCCTGCGTGAGTGGATCAAACGGCGGGGCCGCGTCGCTGACCTCAATAATCAAGCGCTGCGGCTGCAGCTCGATATCGACCTCCACGTCTGGCGCGGACGCTCCGCCGTAGCCATGATTCACGATGTTGACCAGTAGCTCCTCGACGCAGAGATTCACCGCATAGACCGTCTGCATCGGCACGCCCTCGGCGATCAGTGCCATTTCCATCTGCTCCACCAGCCGGGAGACCGGGTCGGCCTGTTCGTCAAGTCTGAACTTCATTGGCATCCCCCGGTCGACTGAGCTAGATAGCGGGCTGACCGACCGCTCCCTCTGGGTGACAGAGCATCGGCTGTATCGGCTCGGAAGGCTGAGCCAACTTGGTCTCTGGAGCCTCATAGCCGAAACGACGCAGCGCCTGACAGACCTCGGCCGTCGGCTGGTGCAAGCACTGATGCTCACTGTCGCGCCAGGCTCCGATGCTTCGTGATGGCACCACCAGCTGCTCGGCATGATTCAGGACTTGACGGGTGACGGGCTGGCCTAGATGCGCGTACATCCGCGCCAAGGTTTCGCGCGGAGCTTGGCATAGCGCCTCGTACGACAGCTGGAGATAGCGGTCCCCAAGCAGACGCTCGCCATCGCGCGCCGCCGTCTCGTTCCCGAGTGCCCAAAGCCGCAGCTGAGCCTTCACCGGGTCTTGCTCCGGATTCGACTCGCCGAGCAGCCACTTGCCATGCTTGCGCAGCAGATTCAGGTTTGCACTCAGCGCCACGTCACGACCATCGCGTACGAGGTGGATGAATCGCATCTGAGGATAGATCCGCGCCATGAACGGTATGACCCACATGGAACGCGGATTCTTCCACCCCCAAGGCAAGGACGGGTCCGGCATGCGCGCGCGATGCCCTCGGATTGCAATGCGGAACGCGCGCTCGAGTTCCGCACGCTGGCCAGGATCATCGCCGATCGCCTGTTCGAAATAACGTTGCAAGAAGAAGCGCGTCGACATGGCGTCCTCGGTCTTGCGATTGACCCAAGCCCCCATCCAGTAGCCAGTGAGCCGCAACGCCCGCGGCAGCACTCGGGTACCCGAGCCGCCATGGCCGCCAATGGCAACCGGAGGCTGAATCTGACCAACGGGCTCATCCGGTAGCACGGGCAGCACCAGCGCGCGATACAAATGGTACTGGAGATTAGCGCTGGCGAAGGCGTTGCTGCTGTCGCTGGCACGCCCTCTCACACCTCGAACACCCATGATGTCTTATACCCCTTAGTGCTCCGCATCGACATAAGTGAAGGTGGTGCGCGCGAAGGTCTCATAGATCTGCGGCAGCTCAAGACCGCGTTTCGCTAGAGCAGCCTCATTGATGGCGACCACATAGTAGCGTGGCCTCTCGATGGCCACCTGTCCCCCGCGCAAATCCTCTTGTAGCAGCTCCTCGGCCAAGTTGGCCGCAACCTCGCCCTGCTCGAACGGAGACGCGCCGACCGCTACCGCAGCGCCTTCTTCGACGTTGAAGACATTGACGCCGATGATCGGAATCGGCGAGTTGGCTTCGGTCCAACTCATCACCTCGTTCGGCGGCACCATCTCGGAATCGGTCTCACTGCGTCTTAGCTGACGGTAATTGGCCACCAACAGATAGGCGTCATCGCGGTCTGGCAAAGCGCGGACATAGGCCTGCCAAGACGGGTAGTCCTCGGCCACAGTTGTGCCCGCAAAATGCAAAGGCGACCAGTCGAATGCGTCGACCCGATGACGGTCTCGCGCCATCGATTCCGAGGGGTCCATCAGATAATGGATACTCGGTGTTGAGCCGTTGGCCTCCAATGCCCCCTGCTCAAGGGTCAGCACCAAGTCCTTGACCGCCTGCAACGGCTTGCGCTCGAGCACCCCCGTGACGTTATCGGCGCCACCATAGCCATAGGGCTCGATTGAGCCGTTGACCCCTGCGAATACGATCTCCATGCGCGGATGCCCAACGAAATAGCGAGCAGCAAGCCACTGCGCGGGATCATCGACGGCGATCAACACATCGGGGTCAAAACGCTCGATCGCCCGGCGCGCCACGATGCCGGCGTAGCGTAGCGATTCAGGGTCAGAGAGTCGCTTGGTGTTCATGTAGTGCCAACTGACGCTGTAGTTGGTCCAGTCCATCGAGATGCGACGGATGCCCGCATCGACATCACGCGTCCAAGCATATTCTGGGTCATAGCTCTGCAGGATCATGATCCGAGGCTTGGTCGCATTGAACGCCACCGCAGAGGCGGCAACGCCCACAAAGAAGGCGATGCTTAGGATTAACGCAGCCGGACTCTGTCTCATAGCACACCAATCCGGTGCCAGAACGGGATCGCGACCAAGATCGCAGCGAGCTTGAACGGGATCAGCAGCGCATGAAACAGCTGCACCCGGCGGACGTCGCGCCGCACATCGCTGGTCAGGCGATCGAACAAGAATATATAGGGTGACTGGTGTGGAAAAAATGCCGTCTCGGCAAGGATAAGCAGGACAAAGCCCACCACCCATGGCGAGATACCAGCGTTGCTTGCAATCGGGATCAACGCCGCTGCGAAGACAATGATTGCCTGATTCAGCGGAATGAACAGTCGCGCGAGCAAGAACACGGCGGCTAGGGCAAGCACGAAGATAGAGAAGTCCTGGCGCATGTACACACCAAGCCATGACAGCTCGCCCATGATGAATCGGTCAATGCCGAGGTGATTCATGGTTGCAACAATGCCGATCATACTGCCCAGCAGCACCAAGAACGCCCAATCGATCTTGGCAACAAAGGCATTGCGCGACAGCATGCCAAGGAAGAGCATCAAACAGAGCACCGCAAGCGCAAGCAGATGCACCTCAATGTGGTGCCAATGGATGGTTGCAATCCCGAAGCCGAGCAGGATCACGCCGATGAGCGCGGCCCATTCAGGCGCTTGCATCGGGCCAAGTGCCCCAAGCTCCTCGCCGATCTCGGCCCGACGGATATCGACATGTTGGTAGGCACGCCGAAAGAACAGAGCACTGCAAAACAGGTATGACCAGATCATCACGAGTCCGGTCAGCGATGCAGCGAAGACCCAAAACAGAAAGCCGAAGGCCTGTTGATCTTGCGGCGGCAGCAGCGCATAGATCATCAGATTGGCGGGGGCGGCAGTCAGAAACAAGGGCGCCATGAAGTGGATCGAGTCGAGACCGGTGGTATACAACATCGTCGATGATTGACGTCGTACCCGCACATCCCAGCCTTGCGCGATCTGCTCGACCACTGGCCCAACGATGGCCGCCCGCCCGGTGATGGTCGGAACCGTTGGCGTGAACAAGAGTCCGGTCGAAAACACCATCACTTGGTGGGCGAAGGTATTCGCCGGCAGATGGTGGAGTAACATCAGCGTGTAGCGACGGGTGAGGCCCGACTCGACCACCACCACGCCCAGACCGAGGATGCTCAGGGTCAACATGAAGGCCGTCGACGAAAAACCAGACAGCACCACCGACTCGGGCGCCAAGCCAAAGATCACGAACGACAGCATCGCGATCAACGCCGGAACGAAATCCGGCAGCAACGAGAGAAACCACATCAGCAACGCTGTCACCACGATGGCCGTGAACATGGTGCTCTGCCAGCCAACGCCCTGCGCCTGCATCAGGAAGAAGACCGCAATCGGCGTCAAGCTGACCAACAGCCATGGAGCCCAATCCCAGCGTGCACCCATGACTTGCCCCTACTGAGCCCGCAAGGTCACCACGGTGATGTCGTCGGCCTGACCGGCTCCTCGGGAGAAGCGCTCGATGTCATCGACCAAGTTGCGATCGATGGTTGCCGCCGGTTCCGTACCCAGGCGAGCCAGTACCTCTTGCAGGCGACCCTCACCATACATGTCTCCGGCGGTATTGACGGCCTCGGTCACGCCATCGGTATAGGCGAAGAGCGCCTCGCCCGGCGCAAGCTGATGCTGCTGAGGCTGATATGAGGCGTCATCGATCACCCCCAGCGCCGCTCCCGGCAGCAGTGGCAGTTGAGTCGGCACCCCGTCAGCGCTGATCAAATAAGGAGGGTTATGCCCCCCGTTAGCGTAATGCAATGTCCGCGTACTGCGCTGATAGATGGCGAGAAACAGGGTCACAAACAGGCACTGCTCGTTATCACGCAGAAGCTCGTTGTTGACCTTGCTAAGAATACTATCGGGCGTCGATCCGGGCTCAGCCTTGGCTCGGATCAGGGTCTTGGCCACCGCCATGAAGAGCGCAGCAGGCACCCCTTTGTCCGCGACATCGCCAACGGCAATACAGAGGTGATCCTCGTCGACGGCAAAGACATCATAGAGGTCGCCACCAACCTCTTTGGCCGGGAGCAGCATTGCATGCACATCCACGCCGAACGGCTCTGCAACCGATTCGAAGGCCTGTGGCAGCATGCTGAGCTGGATCTTGCGCGCGGTCTCGAGTGCCTCCTGCATCTTGCTCTTCTCGAGCGTCTCGATCGCCATCGAGACGTTACTGGTCAGGATCTCGAGCAGATCCTGATCGATATCTTCGAAGCGCCGGTCTCCTTCCAGATACACAATATTGCCCATGAGGCCCTGGGTCTTGAAGACGGCGACGCATTCGCGACCGCGAACAATACTCGTCCCCTGCTCAATCGCTGAGCGTATCAACTCGTCACCTGGCTGCGGAACGCTCGGTGCGATATCGGCGCCGAGTGGGATCAGGGCGCTGGCGTCATATTCACGCAGTTTGCCTTGGTAGTTATAGAAACGCACCTGATCGACCGCCCGGTCTAGGAAGATGATGCGATTAATAATCTCGATCAGCTCTTCTTTGATCTCGGCTGCAGAATCCAGCTCAAGTACCGACGACATTGCAATCAGGATATCCTGCAGCCCTCTTTGCGCTCGCTTACGGCGACGGATATTGAATAGCAGGACAAAGATAAAGATCAGCAAGACAGTGAATGCAAGGCCAACGACGGCGATCAGCCCCTTGTATCGGTAAAAGAACGTTTCCGGCTCGTTGATGATAATACTATCCGCTGGTAGCGCGCGCAGGGGGATACCGAAGCGCTGCATCTGCTGGTAATCGAACATATAGATGTTCGGGCTTTCCAGCACGATGGGAATGCACTCCGCGAGCTCGCCATCAACGATCCGCGCTGCCAGCTCTGCGGCCACCCGGCCTTGATAGTAGGAGGCCTTGACCTTGCCGCCCAAAATACCCTTGCCGAGCATATAGTCGACCTGGCCATACAGCGGCGCCGTCGAGCTACTCGAGATCAGAGGGATCACCTCCCAGGGCGTGAAGCTGGTGCCCGACGCGTCCTGGAAGAAGCTGAGATAGAACACCGCATCGTTTGGTCCGAGGGTCGCCACCTTGGAGCGCACCTCACCGAGCCGAAGGTCGTTGAGAAAGTGAAACCTTAAACGACCCTCGAACTCGGCGGCAGCCGCTTCGAACTCGCGTCGAATCATCCGCCCTGCGGTAAGCTCATCGGTGATGACGTAGATGTCTTTCACATCGGGCTGTAGCCGCAAGATCAACTCCAAATTGGCGGTGAAATCCGCCTGCTCATTGACCCCGGTGACCGCGTGCATGCCGGCGATCTGCTCACTGCCAAAATTATTGATCCCAGCAAAGACGACGGGCACCCCGGGAAACAACTCATCCCCGAAACGCCGGATAAAATCCAAGGCATCGTCGTCGGTAACGATGATCACGTCGAAGACAGCGTCACGGTACTTATGCGCATAGAGCTGACGCAAGTTTGCGAAATGCTCAGGGACATTGGTCAACTTGGTATCCATGAACTCCATCTGCAGGATGACACTAGGATCAGCGGCAAAGAAATCCTGAATCGCCTGGATCTCGTTATCGGTCCAGGAATAGCCGACGTTGTAAGAATTCAAGACCAAGATGCGATGCTTCTCGGGATCGGCGACCTCCGCCTGCATCGCCTCGGCCTCTTTCGCAAGCATCAACTCCTGACCAGCGAAGCCCTGCGGGCCAAGCGAGGTGAGAGACAGCAGGAGCAACGCGATCAGCAAGAGCCACTGGGATCGGATGCGGTTTACCCGCATCGATGACGCAACGTAAGACATGTCAACGGAGAGCCTCTATGGCGCAAAACCCGACGTCTCACTCGGTCATCCGAGAGCCGGGTGCCCGCAGCAGCGGGAGAATGGTTATCACAGCGGTGGAGGATACCGCGTTAGACTCAAGTGATGTTCACCTTAACCCTCGGATCGTCCCAATGCGCCGCTCACCTCACACCCGCAGGGTGCTAAGACTGACCATCCTCCTGCTTGCGCTGCTTGCGGTGGCCCCGGCCTCCGGCCGCGAAGATCAGGCGCTGCGCTATGCCACCTTCGGCGCAGCGCAGCCGAGTGACCGCGATGAGCAGATCGAGATCGTGCAGGTCTTCTGGTATGGCTGCCCTAGCTGTGGGCCGCTTGAAGATCAGCTCGAGCGCTTGGTCGCGGAAACGGACGACGACATCGTCGTCCGCCGAATGCCCGCGATTGCGCCGCGCTGGGAGCCCCATGCACGCGCCTTCTATGCCGCAGAATCCATCGGGGCGCTCGATCTGTTTCACAGCGCGTTGGCCGAAGCGATGCAAGCGAAGCCTCGCCAGCTCATGACGGACGATGAGCTGCTGGATTTTGCGGCCGAGATCGGCGTCGATGCCGATGCTTTCCGCCAAGCCTACTATTCGCCGGGGGTCGAGCGACGGGTCCAGGAGGCAGCTGAGCTAACACGCCGTTATGGGATTACCGCTGTGCCAGCCCTGATCATCAACGACAAATATCGGACCGATCTTCAGCTCGCCGGTGATCAAGAGGCGATGATCGAGGTTTCCCAACGCCTGATCGAACGGACAAACGCTACCCGGTCAGCTCGCGGTCGCAACCGCGGGCCACGCTGATCCGACCAGGTCTCGGCTTCTCTGAGGCGGACAATGCCTCTCCTGGTGATTGAAACGGGCATGACGCGCAGCCGATAATCCCAGTTACCTACCGGTGACGGAATCTCGGCATGCGTTGGAAGAACCACAAGGTATGGATTACTCTGGCTTACGTCGTCTTCGGCAGCCTGTGGATCCTTCTCTCTGATTGGCTCCTTGCCCTGCTTTCGCGCGATGCGGCTGAGCTTGTGTAGTGGCAACAGTACAAGGGCATCGCCTTTATTGCCGCCACCGCGCTGCTGCTCTATGGCCTACTGGCAATACGCCAGCGCCAGCTCGCACGGAGCGAGGTGCGCTTCCTGGCGACCTTTGAGCAGGCGGCGGTTGGTCTTGCGCACGTTGCCCCTGATGGCCGCTGGCTCCAGGTCAATCAAAAGCTTTGCGCGATTCTCGGCTACTCTCGCGCTCAGCTCCTAGAGCGGTCCTTTCAGGAGCTCACCCATCCAGAGGACCTGGATACCGACCTCGGCCTGGTGAGAGAGCTGCTCTCCGGCAGGAAAGAGACCGCGACACTCGAAAAGCGTTATCGGCGCGCGGATGCTGAGCTGGTTTGGGTCTCTGTCACCGTCTCCCTGGTGCGCGACGCGTCTGGTGAGCCAGATTATTTCATTTCGGTGATCGAGGATATCGATGCGCGCAAGCAGGCCGAGCAGGACCTGTTCGAGAGTGAGCTGCGGCTGCGGCTGTTCATCGAGCATGTGCCGGCGGCGCTCGCCATGTTCGATACCGAAATGCGCTTCATGGTAGTCAGTCAGCGCTGGCTTAGCGACTATTCGATGGTCGGCAAGGACTTGGTCGGCCGCTCTCATTACGAGGCCTTCCCCGAGATCCCGCAACGCTGGCGCGAGGTGCATCAACGCGCACTCCGAGGAGAGGTCTTGCGTGCTGACAATGATCATTTCATCCGCCCGGATGGACGCAGGCAATGGCAACGTTGGGAGGTGCGCCCCTGGTATAGGATCGATGAGTCGATCGGTGGCATCGTGATCTTTACCGAAGATATCACGACACAAAAGGAGGCCGAGCGCGAGATGCGCATTGCCGCCAAGGCATTCGACATCCGCCAGGCGATGATCATCACCGACGCAGACCAGCGCATTCTTCGAGTCAATCGCGCCTTTTGCCGGACGACCGGCTATCGTCAGGACGAGGTGATCGGCCGCACGCCAGCGCTGCTCAAATCCGGTCAGCATGACGCCGCCTTTTATCAAACGATGTGGCAGCAGATCGAGGAGCAAGACCAGTGGCAGGGGGAGGTCGCGAATCGGCGCAAGAACGGCCAGATCTATCCCGAGTGGCTGAGCATCTCGGCAGTGCGAGATGATGAGGGCCGCGTCAGCCATTACGTCGGCGCCTTCGAGGACATGTCCCAGCACAAGCAGGCCGAGGCCCGCATCCATAGCCTCTCCTACTTTGATGTGCTGACCAATCTGCCCAATCGCCGACTGTTCATCGATCGCTTGCAGCAGGCCTTGCGCAGCAGCCAGCGTTTGGGCCACCGCGGAGCAGTATTCTTCATCGACCTGGATGACTTCAGCGCCCTCAATGATACCCAAGGGCATGATATCGGCGATAAGGTGCTGATCGAGATCGCCCGCAGTCTGCTCGGGGCGGTCCACACGGACGATACGGTCGCTCGCCTCGGTGGCGATGAGTTTGTGGTCGTGGTCGAAGATCTGGATGCCCAGGCCGAGGACGCGATGTTGGAGGTGAAGCAGTTGGGCGAGCATCTGCTCGCGGCCATCCGTCAACCGCTTGAGGTCGAAGGGAGTCGGTACGTCATCACCGCCAGCATGGGTATCTGCCTATTCGATGGCGCCGTGGATAGCGTCACCGAGCTGCTCAAACGCGCTGATGCCTCCATGTTTCAGGTGCGCAAGCTCGGGCGCGATCGTCTGCATTTCTTCGATCCCGAGATGCAGCAGGCGCTGGAACAGCGGGTGGCGGTGGAGGGGCGGCTGCGTCAGGCCATCCCCGCGCAGCTGCGGTTACATTATCAGCCGCAGGTCAATGCTCAGGGGCGAATACTGGGTGCGGAAGCCCTGGTGCGCTGGCAAGACTCGGAACAGGGCCTAGTCTCCCCCGCCGCCTTCATCCCGCTGGCTGAGGACTCTGGTCTCATTCTTCCAATGGGACGTTGGATTCTACGCACTGCCTGCGACCAGCTGAACCGCTGGCGCGATGACCCCCTGTTGCAGCACCTAAGCCTGTCGGTGAACGTCAGCGCGAAACAGCTTCAACAGGCTGATTTTGGCGACCAGGTCGTCGAGGTCTTGCGCCAGTCGGAAGCGAATCCGCGGCGCCTCAAGCTGGAGATTACCGAAACCCTGCTGTTCGAGCATCTCGATCGGGTCGTTGTGACGATGTCGCAACTGAAGGCTGTCGGCATCCAATTCTCGCTCGATGACTTTGGCACCGGTTTTTCCTCCCTCTCGTATCTAAAGCGCCTACCCTTCGATCAACTGAAGATCGATCAGTCTTTCGTGCGCGACCTGGCCACCGATGACAACGATGCCGCCATCGTGCGCACCATCATCGCATTGGGCAAGAGCCTCGGACTAGAGGTCATCGCCGAGGGCGTAGAAACCGAGACGGCCCGGGATTTTCTCGCTGCTCAAGGCTGCGAACGTTATCAGGGGTTCTATTTCGCCGAGCCAATGTCGATCGAGAATTTCGAGCGCCAGCTTGTCGCGCAATCTGTCGCCAGGATCGCTGTGCCGGACCGGTGATCCGGCACAGCAACCGGTAGCGCCGCTCAGGCTGCAAGCTCGATCAGATGCTGTTCCTTGAATTGGGCACGATGCTCGGCATTGCTCGGATCGAAACCATTGGCGGCCATCTTCTCGATCAGCCAATTGGGCATCCGACCGCGGATGTAGACATTGTCGGGATTATCCGGATCGGCATAGCGGGTATAGCTCGCATTGGCATCATTGGCGGCAGCCCGTTGCCGACGGCGCTGCTTGCGGCCGGTTGCGCGGCTTAGCACAAGTTGAGCGATCTCCTCGACATCATGGCCCCGCTCGTTGATCCGCTCTTTAATCTCGGCGGCGAGCTCGAGCTTTTCAGCCTCGCGACGCTGCTCGAGTGCGACTTTGAGTGCTTCACGCTCGGCGTTGAGCGCATCAAGCTGGGCTCTCAATGCATCGGCGCTCAGTTGTTCGGTGTTCTCCATAAGTGGCTCCATTGGTGTGATTGGACTTGGGTCGAAGCCAGCTGCGCGTTTATGCGCCGCTGGGTTGGCCTGGATGATTCGGCTTTTGTTAGCGGAATGCAAGTGATTTGGGGCTATTAATAGCCGAGCGATGCCAATAGCGATTCATCGGATAACCAGGATAAGAGTGCGCTGCGCCCCTAGCGGGCATCGACCCTCGCTCGATGCTGGCTCGCTGCTGGCTCGCTGCTGAGCTGCCGCATCCGGAGGTCGTCGTGCAGCGATCGATCAAGCTGCGAGAAGGCGGATCAGGTTGCAGACGCTCACATCTGTTCTATACCAAAGACAACCGCTCCCTGTCGGCGCGGAACAACGAACCAAAGGAGCTCGGCTATGTACAGCGGCGACGTCCTGATCCATATCGACGATAGCCTCGACGACGAAGCGCTCGACGCCCTTCTATTGAAGACACGTGAGGAGCCCGGCGTTCTCGACGCCCGCGTCAATGAAGGTACGCGACATCTGATGGTGGTCGACTTCGATGCGAAGGCAACCAGCCCCAGCAACATCCTCCAAGCCATGCGCCAACGCGGTGTCGGAGCCGAGCTGATCGGCCTCTGAGCGCAGACCGCCTTTGATCGCGCGGCCTCAGCCGCGCGATCAGTCACCAAGATGGCGAACCCTGATTAACCGCCCCCGCCTTGCGGCGTCTCATCGATCTCCTCACGGCCGGTGATCATGGTCTTCAGGTGCGCGGTCGGCGTGCGACCGGTGGTAATCATGTACAGATGCACCAGCAGGAACAACGCCGCACCGTAGGCCGCGGCGACGTGGATCAACGCCACCGGTCCCAGAGGCAGGCCGGCCGGTGCCGACCACAAGTCGATGCCGAGATAGAGCAGGCCGGTGATCCACAGCAACGGCGAGATGACGACGCCGAAGAGAAGATAAGACGCGGCCTGCAGCGGATTGTGCTTACGCTTCGGACGCGGATTGAACGGATGCGACTCGCCACGGAACATCCCAAAGAGATAGAAACGCACCACCGCTGCCAGCCCACGCGTCGTCGGAGCATATTGACGCCATTCACCGGTCGCGAGGTGCCAGAAGATCGCGAAGATCCAGACGACGATCAGCGCCAGCGCCGCAAGCACATGCAGTGTCGCGGCGGCGCCGAAGTCGAGCAGACTGTAGCTGCCGTGCACCTCAAAGCCAGTGACCAGGAGCAGAATGATCAGCAGCGCCTGGCTCCAATGCCAGAGGCGCTCGAGACCAGTGAACATGACGACGGTGCGGGTCATTCGGCATGCCTCCGCCGGCGGTTGAACAGGATGCGCAATCCGATGTGAACCAGGATCGCGAGCAACGCCGCGCCGAGCGCTAGCTGCGCCCAGCGGTCTAGCCTCGGGTCGCTGTCGCGCCCAGGGAGGTAGAACCCGGTCAGCTCGGCCATGTGACCATCGCGGTCGTGGCACTCGCCGCAGGAGAGCGCATCCTCGACCGGAGCGACCATGTGCGTGATCGGCCAAGCCATTCGCGTCTCGGTGAAGCCGACCTCGCCGCTGAACGATAGCCCGGCGGCCTCCATCGCGCTGGCGATGGCCGGCTCCCACTCGAGCCCCTGCCAATAGGCCTGCTCGGTCTTGCCGAACAGCTGCATGTAGACCAGCCGATCCTTGATCGGATCATAGGGCTGCTTGCCGCGCATCATCTTGAACGGCCAGATTCGCGCATCGGGGTCATCGTGATGGCCGGCAAAGCGGTTGATCGGCACCGGCTGTGACGGATCGATGGTCTGGTCCGGCAAGGTGAAACGCATGGTGCCGTCGAACCAGCGGTAAACGGGCCTGAGATCCTCGCCCCACTCGATCTCGCCCCAGCGCGTCCAGTAGGTCAGATTGCCGTCGGCATTGTGGCGCTTGATCGGGTTGCCCTCCGCGTCAAGCTGGCCGGCCTTGGACCAATCCCACCAGGTCTTGGTCGCAACGCCGCCGCGGGCCATCGCCGGGATATGGCAGGTCTGACAGGCGATCCGGTCCACATGGGCGTTGAGCTTGGCGCCCTGATAGAGCGCGGCCGGATCACTGCCCAGCGCGTGTGGCTCGACGCCGTGACAGGACTCGCAGGTCGCCGCATAGCGGCGCTGGCCCGATGCGCCGGTCCCTTCGCGGTCGCGCGCGGTCACCTGGTAGCGGCTGCCGGCGATCTGGTGCGCGCGCTCGACATGGCAGTCACTGCACTCGAGGCCGGCGCCGGCGTCACTCATGTGAACATCGAGCGCGCGCGGTGCATCCAACAGCGAGGTATCCAGATCGCCGTGCTTGGAGCCGTTGCCACCGCCGCCGAAGAAATGGCAGCCGCCGCAGGTCTCGCTGCTGGTCGGCCCGACATTGCGCGCGACCTTGCCGAGGTCCGGCGGCTGCAGTTGGTGGCCGTGCACCTTGACCGGCTCCTGCAGCACGCGACCGGCGCGCTTCGGGGCCTTCTCGTAGGTGCCCGTGGTGTCGTGGCAGACCAGACAGTCGACGCGGCTGTCGTCGCTGAAGTCGAAGTCCGGTCCCTCCCAGCCATAGCCGGCGTGACAGGCGGTGCAGCGCCCCAGATTGGTGGTCACGTTATTGCAGAAGCTGTTGACCACATGCTGCTTGCCGAGCAGCTGGCCGGTCTGCGGATGGCGGTACTCCCAGCGCCAATGGATGCTGGCGCGCACCTGCTTGCCGGCCTCGGTGTGGCAGTCGAGACAGGCGCGGGTGACCTCGCGGCCGTTCGCGAAATCCTGTTGCAGCTGTTCGAACTGGCTGTGGTCGGCGGTAGGTGGATCGATCTCAGCCAAGACCGTTGGTAACGCAGCGGGGTACACCGCTGCGGGCGCAACCAATGCCAGGCCCAGCGCCGAGACCCACGGCGATCGTCTCGTTCCCCAGCCGAGCAACAGCGATTGGACCGCAAGGCCCTGTTGCAAGACTGAATTCAAATGGTCAGAACGAAACAGTGACAACAGGTGGCGCAATCTGGACCTCCGCCGACCGGCTCAAACATGCCGCGTGGCCCCTGGCTAAGCAGCGCTTATGCCAGAACGACAGCAAGCCACCCGGTGGCGCAGTCCGGCTGGGCCTTGACGCTGGGCCATGATGGTCTAGAGCGCTGTTCGCACTCTGTCAGGAGCGATCGAGAGACTCGGACCTACGCCCCGTATGAGCGCTTGCAATGCACCAGCTGCGGGGTATTTCCACCAGCAGACTGGCGTGCGTCGGCGAAGCTCATCAGCTGATCTCCAGTGGTGGTCATGCATCACCGCCAGGTTGGCGTTTGATTGACCACCGCCAGAGATCCTCGGTCAGGCCGCCCTCGTTCGCGACCGGTCGCCATGCCTACTCAGGAGAATCCCGGGCTCAGAGCACGCGACAGTCGCTCATCACGACTTCGGTCTGGGTCTGGCCGCGACGGCTTCCCTGAGCCTCCATCGCCTCAACGACATCCATTCCCGAGGTCACCTTGCCGAAGACCACATGACGGCCGTCCAGCCAGGGGGTTGGCGCAACGGTGATGAAGAACTGCGAGCCGTTGGTGTCCGGGCCTGCGTTCGCCATCGACAGCAGGCCGGCCTCATCGTGCTTGAGCTCGAAGTTCTCGTCCTCGAACTTCCCACCGTAGATCGACTTACCCCCGGTTCCATTGCCGTTGGTGAAGTCACCGCCTTGGATCATGAAGCCGGGGATGATGCGATGGAATGGGCTACCGGCATACTGCATGTCTTCGCCTTCAGAACCGCTGCAGAGCACACGGAAGTTCTCGGCGGTCTTTGGCACCACGTCGGCAAACAGCTCGGCTTCGATGGTGCCAGCCGGCTCGCCGCCAATGCTCACGTCCATCGCCACCTTCGGGTTCTCGGCCAGCGCAGCACTGCTGCCAAACACCAGCAAGGCTCCAAGTGCAAGGGCTGAGCGGGCATGGGGAGTCTGAAATCGGAACATGGGTCTCTTTCCTCAGTGTGGATGGGTGCCGCAAGAGCGGCGCGCTTAGACAATGATCGCTCATCGGCCGGCCACCGGCTCGTCGTCAGAGGCAAGAGCAGATGGCACCAGAAAAGCAGGCAGAGGGTATAGCAAGTGCTGCATGCAGGCACGGTCAATCCGCAGGTCTTGCGGTCGCGACGAGACACTCCATCGAATCGCAGAGGCAAGAACGACCGAGCGATCAACCAAAGTTGATCCGCGCCTCCAGATTCGCTGCTGAATCGGCGTTGGCCAAACACTCGTCGAGCGTGACTCGACTGTCTCGATACAGCGCAAGCAGCGCATCATCGAAGGTCACCATGCCGCCCTCAGTGCTACCGGCCATCGCTTCGCGGATCGCATCGATCTGACCCTCGCGGATCAGGTCAGAAATATGCGGCGTATTGATGAGGATCTCGACCGCAGCGGTCCGCTTGTCTTCGACTGTACGGACCAGTCGTTGCGAGATGATCGCACGCAGATTCAGCGAGAGATCCATGAACAACGTCTTGCGCATCACCTGAGGGAACAGGTTGATGATGCGCTCCATCGCCTGATGGGCGTTATTTGCGTGCAGGGTCGAGATCGCCAGATGACCAGTACCCGAGAGCTCGATTGCGGCCTCCATGGTTTCCCGATTACGGATCTCGCCGATCAGGATCACATCCGGCGCCTCGCGCAGTGAGCTCTGGAGCGCCGCTGCGTAGGAGAGCGTATCCATCCCCAGCTCGCGCTGGTTGACGATGCAGCCCTTGTGCGGATGCAGGTACTCGACGGGGTCCTCGATGGTCAGGATATGCCCCCGACTGTTGCTGTTGCGATGATCGATCATCGCCGCCAGCGTGGTCGACTTGCCGGAGCCGGTGGCGCCGACCATCAGCACGATACCGCGGCGCTGCATCACGATCGGCTTCAATGCGTCAGGCAGCCCCAAGTCGTCGATGGTCGGGATCTCCGCCGGGAGATAACGGATCACCATCGCCAGCGATCCGCACTGGTGGAAGACGTCGATGCGGAATCGCCCGCGACCCTCCAGCCCAATACCGACATCGATCTCGCGCTCGCGCTCGAGCACGGCGATCTGCGCCTCATTCAGCAGCGAATAGACGGCTTCCTGACAGAGCGTTGGCGTGTAGGTCGTCTCCCCGATCCGATGCAGCTTGCCATCGATCTTGATCTGCACCGGCGAGCCGGCACTGACGAAGATGTCGGACGCCTTCTTCGCGACCATCATCTCGAGATAGGGCTTGAAATCCATCTGGACCTCGCTGCGGCTGGGACGCGTTCGCTGGATGTGGGACCTGGAGGCCCCATCAATCAGGGTCCTTGCTCAGGATACTGATCAGCGGGCAGATCGCCATCCTCTAAGATCGAGAGGCCATCCTCGCCACCCAGCGTCTCGGCCGCCATCGCATCCTTACCTTCGAGCTTGATGCGCAGGCGCAGCTCGTTCATCGAATCGGCACTGCGCAGCGCGTCCTCGTAGCTGATCACCCCCGCCTCGTAGAGATCGAATAGGGCCATGTCGAAGGTCTGCATGCCCTGCTCCTTCGAGCGCTGCATGACGGCCTTAATCTCGTTGACTCGACCCTTGAAGATCAGGTCTTGGATCAGCGGCGAATTGATCATGATCTCGATCGCCGCGACCCGACCACCACCCACCCTTGGCAGCAACCGCTGCGAGATGATCGCACGCAGATTCAGCGACAGGTCCATCAGCAGCTGCGCACGACGCTCCTCCGGGAACAGATTGATGATCCGGTCCAGCGCCTGATGGGCGCTGTTCGCATGCAGGGTCGACAGGCAGAGATGCCCGGTCTCGGAGAAGTTGATCGCATGCTCCATGGTCTCGCGCGCGCGGATCTCGCCGATCAGGATCACATCGGGGGCCTGGCGCAGCGTATTGACCAAGGCTTGATCCCAAGACTCGGTGTCCACCCCGACCTCGCGCTGGGTGATCAGGCAGTTCTGATGCGCATGGACGAACTCGACCGGGTCCTCGATGGTGATGATGTGGCCATAGGTCTCGCGGTTGCGATGGCCGAGCATCGCCGCCAGCGAGGTCGACTTGCCGGAGCCGGTGCCGCCCACCACCAGGATGAGGCCACGCTTCGAGAGCACCAGCTCGGGCAGGATCGGCGGCAGTCCGAGCTGCTCTGCGCTCGGGATCTCGGTCGGAATCGTGCGCAGCACCAGCCCCGGATGCCCCTGCTGTATGAACGCGTTGACCCGAAAGCGTCCGATGCCGGGAGGACTGATCGCGAAACTGCATTCCTTGGTGGCATCGAATTGACGCACCTGCTGGTCGTTCATGATCGAGCGCGTCAAAAGCGCTGTCTGCTTAGGCTTCAGCGGCTGCTGACTGAGCGGCGTGAGCTTGCCATCGAGCTTACAGGCCGGCGGGAAGCCAGCCGAGATGAAGAGGTCAGAGCCCTTGCGGGCGAGCATGGTGCGCAGGCAGTCGAGCACGAACTTAGCGGCTTGTTGACGATCCATAGGGTGATCTCTGCAGGCAACGACCGCCAGTACGGGGTTGGATTCGACTGCAATAAGGGGTGCCTCTTACCCGCAGCCGCCAGGACCTGAACGCCACGGTCATACAGCCGTCATCGAAGTTGAACTTGATGGTAAAGTCAAGCGTCTAAGATGCCGGATCATCGATAGAAAGAACAAGATTAGGAGATGACAGATGTTTGGGGAACAACGCTATTGCGCTCGACACCGGGTCGAGCTACCGGTCTATATCCGCTATCACAAGCGCCCGTTCCTGACCGCGAGAGCACGCAGTATTTCCGCGGGCGGGATGTTTCTATCCGTCAAGGCACTGACCTTGCCAACCGGAACACCCATCGAGCTCGAGCTTCGCGCCTCGGGCAAACGCTGGCTTCTACCCGCAATTGTCATCCATGGTGACAACAGCGGCATTGGCGTGATGTTCCAGACTGCTCAACCGGCGCTATTTCAGGAGCTCATCAACGACACAGACGCTCTGATGCCACCCGTCATCAACGGTGAGATGAGCGATTCGCTCCGCGCTTGAGCCCAAGCCCTACCAGCTACCCCACCAGCTACTGCGACCAGCCCCTAATAGACAGAATCCGGCAGCCAGGTCGCGAGCCCGGGGAACAACGCCAAGGTCGCAAGCATGAACAGCTGAATCAGGATATAGGGCGCAACCCCTCGGTAGATCTGAGCGGTTCGCAGCTCCGGCGGGGCAACCCCGCGCAGATAGAACAGGGAGAAGCCGAACGGCGGCGTCAGGAATGAGGTCTGCAGGTTGATCGCGATCATCACCCCGAGCCAGACCGGATCGAGCCCCATCGCCAACAGGACCGGACCGACGATCGGCACCACCACGAAGGTGATCTCGATGAAATCAAGGATGAACCCGAGCAGGAACAGCACCAGCATCACCAGCGCCACAGCGCCTACCGCGCCGCCCGGCAGATCGCTCAGAAACTCGGTCACCAGCTCATCGCCGCCGAAGCCGCGGAAGACCAGCGAGAAGATCGCCGCACCGATGAAGATCAGGAACACCATGCTGGTGACGATGGTGGTCTGACGCACCACCGCGAACAGGGTCTTCAGGCCCAGTTGCCGATGCGCAGCGGCGAGCAGCATGGCCCCAACTGCACCAACCCCGGCAGCCTCGGTCGGGGTCGCGACGCCATAGAGGATCGAGCCAAGGACCGCGACGATCAGCGCCAGCGGCGGCAGCAGCACCTGCACCACCCGCAGCCAAAACCGCGCATCATGCTGTGGTCGCTCCGCTGCCGGGATCGCCGGTACGGCCCGCGGACGAAACACCGCCACCCCGACCATATAGGCCATATAGCCAGCGACCAGCATCAGCCCCGGGATCAGCGCGCCAATGAACAGGTCGCCCACCGAGACCGTATCCGGCGAGAAGATGCCCATGTCGAGCTGCGCCTGCTGATAGGCCGACGAGAGCACATCCCCGAGCAGCACCAGCACGATCGACGGCGGAATGATCTGCCCGAGGGTGCCCGAGGCGCAGATGGTGCCGGCAGCGACGCTCGGGTCGTAATGGCGCCGGAGCATGGTCGGCAAGGTCAGCAGCCCCATGGTGACCACGGTGGCGCCGACGATGCCGGTGCTAGCAGCCAGCAACATGCCGACCAGGGTCACCGAGATCCCGAGTCCACCGCGCATTGGCCCGAACAGCAGCGCCATGGTATCGAGCAGGTTCTCGGCCACCCGCGAGCGCTCGAGCATCACGCCCATGAACACGAACAGCGGAACCGCGATCAGGGTCTCATTGGTCATCACCCCATAGACCCGGTTCGGCAAGGCATCGATGAAGGCGTGATCGAAATAGCCGAGCCATTCGCCGACCAGCGCCATCAGCAGCGCGGTACCGCCCAACGAGAGCGCGACCGGATAGCCGAGCAGCAGCACAACGCCGACCGCCAACACCAGCAGCACGGGCATCAGCTCAGCCATCGGCGTTTGTCTTCAGTCGGTCAGGCGTATCGCGATCGGCAACGCTAACCTCGCATACTAAGCGGTTGCTCCGCTCACCAAGCGCGGCATCGACGCCAGCGAGAAACAGTCCATTGCGCAGCATCCAGATCAGCCCTTGCACCAGCATCAGTACCGGCATCACCAGCAGCAGCGTCTTCAATAGCCAGACCCCTGGGAGCCCACCAGCCTCGCGCGAGCCCTCACGGACGGCCCACGAATCGGCGACATAGCCCCAGGAGGAGACCAGCAGAAACACCGACACCGGCACCAGCAGGAACAGAGTACCCAGCAAGTCGACCCAGGCCCGCGCGCGTGGCGAGAAGCGCTGATAGAGGATATCGACACGCACATGCCCATCCTGCTGCAGCGTGAAGGCAGCACCGAGCATGAACAGCAGCGCGTACATGTAGGTCACGGACTCTTGCAGCGCGATCGAGCCGGAGTCGAAGACGTAGCGCAGCACCACGACGACGAAGGTCACCAGCACCATGGCCAGCGCCAGCCAGGCGACGAGGAGACCAACCGCCCGGTTGATCCACTCCAACCGCTCGAGCGACCGCAGCAGGAACGGTCTTGCCGGGCCCGACGCGCCTTGGCTCATCGGATCAGATTCGCCATGGGGTCGGTTGACCCGAGGGCGACCCCGCGACCGCTACCAACTGAACAAGAGCCACTGTGGCACCGCTAGATCGGGTGTTTGCCGCCGCTCCTGCACATCGAGAACGCCGTCGCCGTTGGTATCAAGGAGGAAGTAGGGCGGCCCGACGATGGGCTGGACCTTGACCATGTAGACTTGGCCCTTGACCCGATACTCGTAGACGGTTCCTTCGTCGGTCTCGGTAATCGTGACCTCGGGGGCGCTCGCGCTATCTCCGGCGTAGCGCCCCGGAATTGAAGGCACCTCGGGGGCCGAGAGAAAACCGCCAGAGCCGTCTTGCGCACGCAGCGCCGGGGGCGCAAGCACAACGCACAACAAGAGCAGGGCCGCAAGGCCAGGACGGGCAGGTGTCGGGATACATACAGACGCTGACATGGCCTCGGGCTCGATGCTGGATTCGGGCGTCTAGTTTAGCTCGGAGCGGCCCTTCACGCCCAACGGGCTGTTCCCCATACTGAATCGGAGCCACTGATGAGAGGCCTGAACCCACGGCAGATCGAAGCCGTGCGCTACTGCCAGGGTCCGCTGCTGGTGATTGCCTGCGCCGGCTCGGGCAAGACCCGTGTCATCACCCACAAGATCGCGCATCTGATCGGTGATCGCGGCGTTGCCGCGCGCGGCATCGTCGCGCTGACCTTCACCAATAAGGCCGCGCGTGAGATGAAGACGCGCGTTGGACATCTGGTCAAAGGCCGCGCCGGCCATGGGCTGCGGGTCTCGACCTTCCACACCTTCGGGCTCGAGCTGCTGCGGCGCGAGATCGCCCATAGCGATCTGCGCCCCGGCTTCTCGCTGGTCGACCCGCAGGATGGCGAGCAGATCCTGAAAGAGCATCTGCGCGAGGCGGGCCTGGACGAAGCGACCAGTCCGGCTGCAGCGCTGACGCGGATCTCGCACTGGAAGAATGCGATGGTCGAGCCCAGTCGCGCCGCGAGCCTGGCCGAGGACGCCTTCGAGGCCGGTCTCGCACGGCTCTATGCCCGCTACGAGCGCAGCCTCGCCGCCTACAACGCCGTCGACTTCGACGACCTGATCCTGCGCCCGGTGCGGCTGCTGCGTGAGGTGCCAGCCGTGCGCGAGCACTGGCAGGGGCGCATTCGGCACCTGCTCGTCGATGAGTATCAAGACACCAACAACGCCCAGTATGAGCTGGCGAAGCTGCTAGTCGGTCCGGACGGTGCCTTCACCGTGGTCGGCGATGATGATCAATCGATCTACGCCTGGCGCGGCGCCCGACCGGAGAACCTGGCGCGGCTGAAGGACGACTTTCCACTGCTCAAGGTGATCATGCTCGAGCAGAACTACCGCTCGTCCGGTCGCATCCTGAGTCTCGCCAACGGCCTGATCGCCAACAACCCGCATCTGTTCGAGAAGCAGCTCTGGAGCGCGCTTGGGCCTGGTGAGCGCGCCCGCGTGCTGCACTGCCGCGATGAGACCCATGAAGCGGAGCGCATCGCCACCGAGATCTTGCATGGGCATCAGACCAAGGGCCGCGCCTATGGCGATTTCGCCATCCTCTATCGCGGCAATCATCAGGCGCGCCCGTTCGAGAAGGCATTGCGCGCCTTGAACATCCCCTACTTCCTCTCCGGCGGCACCGCCTTCTTCGCCCGCACCGAGGTCAAGGATGTGATGGCCTATCTGCGGCTAATCGCCAATCCGGATGATGACGCGGCCTTCCTGCGCATCATCAACGTGCCCCGGCGCGAGATTGGACCCGGCACGCTCGAGAAACTGGCAACCGCGGCGGCCCAACGCCAGACCAGCCTCTTTAGCGCTTGCACCGACTTGGCCCTCGAGTCCCATCTCAACGAGCGCCAACGCCGACGACTGGCCGAGTTCAAGGCCTGGATAGAACACTATCAGCAGCGCGCCCGCACCGATCCGATCGGCGCCGTCCGCGCCCTGGTTGATCAGAGCGACTACAGCGGCTGGCTCAAGGACACCAGCTCGAGCCTGAAGGTCGCCGAGCGACGCATCGAGAACGTCAACGAGCTGATCGGCTGGCTCGAGGCCCTGAACAAGGGCGCCTTACAGGAGGGCACGCTACCCGAGATGGTCGCGCACCTGACCCTGATGGATGTGCTCGAGCGCCAGGACGAGGAGGAAGGCGGCGACCGCGTCTCGCTGATGACCCTGCACGCAGCCAAGGGGCTCGAATTCCCCGAGGTCTTCCTCGTCGGCATGGAAGAAGAGCTGCTACCGCACCGCAACAGCATCGAAGACGACAACATCGAAGAGGAGCGCCGGTTGGCCTATGTCGGCATCACCCGCGCGCGCAATCGACTCAACCTCAGTCTCGCACGCCACCGGCGCCGCTATGGCGAGCAGGTGCTCTGCGAGCCAAGCCGCTTCCTGGACGAGCTGCCAAGCGCCGACCTGCACCGCGTCGATCAGGAGCCGCAAGACGAGGCACAACGACGCGAGCACGGAAAGACCCAGCTCGCCGCGCTCAAAGCGATGCTGGCGCGATCGAGCTGATCCATCGCTGCGACGGCGGTGGCCTACCGTAAGCCATGCACTACGTCGATCCAACTTCGGTTGCCGCGGTTCTTGCCAGATGACGAGCGGTGACCCTAGCGAACGGCTGACTCCCGATGCCGTGCCGAGCAGCGCAAGGCTCCGTCTGTCGTCATCGTAGTCCGGTGCTTGATCACTAGTTTTGACCCATCCTTGGTCGATCGTCGCCTGTCCGCCCTTCGGTTGAAGATAAATTCCTTGCAAAGTGCAGAAAAAACCGCTTGACTTAGGCAATGCTGATTTCCTGGCCATCCTGGCCAAAGATCAGTGTCTCTGCGATTGCGCGATCCATTTGTGGTATCGCGGCTCGATGTCCGCTGTCGCTGCGTTGCCTCAACCGCCCCAGCACCGGCTGGCAAGACAACAATAATGCCGCTCAAGCGGCAAGGAGCGGTCAGATGGCACGAGAACAGCGCGCTTGGTTAGCCGGACTGGCTGGCGCAACATTGCTAACGATGGCGAGCCCGGCAGTCGCGAGCGCCCTCACCAGTGGCTTCCCAAGCAACAGCTATCTCACCGGCAATTGGAATGGATTGCGAGATCGCTGGCAGCAAGACGGTTTCACCTTCTACCTCAACTACACCAGCGAGCCGATGTGGAACGTCTCCGGCGGCGAGCGCCGCGGTGGCACCTACACGCAGAACCTGGGATTGGACCTGCACCTCGATCTTGCGCAGCTATCTAGCATCCCGGCAACGACCCTATTGATTAAGCTGGCTAAGCGCGACGGCGACAGCGTCTCGGCCGAGTACGTTGCACCCTCCGAAGGTGGGAATATCTTGCCCGCTCAACAGATCTATGGTGGCCAGACCTGGCACCTGGTCAATGTGCAGCTCAACACCAGGCTGCTCGACGATCGCCTCGACCTCGCCTATGGGCGCATCGTCGCTAACGACGATTTTCTGCGCTCACCGCTCTATTGCCAGTTCTTGAACAACGCCATCTGTGGCAGCCCGAAGGCCGTATTCTTCGAGAATCCGTTCGCCTTCAGCGCCTATCCGAGCGCGCAATGGGGCCTGCGCGCCCGCTACGACACGCCTGACCAACGCTGGACCCTACAAGCCGCGGTCTATGACGCGGACATCAACCTGCAAGATGGGAATCCAGCCGCAACCCCGCACAATGAGCACGGCGACAGCTGGGGCTTCGGCGACAACGGCGTCGTACTCGCTGGCGAGCTGCACTATCACCATCTGCGCGAGAGCCAGACCGGCCTGCCCGGCACCTACAAGCTCGGTGGCTTCTGGATGAACGGCGACTACCAAGACCTCTCGAGCACCGATGACGCCACCGTCAGCGGCAACGCCATGCTCTGGCTGCTTGCCGACCAGCGCCTCTATCGCGCCGAGCCCGGTAGCGAGCGCGGACTCTCGGCGCTTGGAGCATGGGTCATCAGCCTCGAAGACAAGGTCAACTTTCTCGACCAGCAGGTCAGCGTCGGCCTGGTCTATCAGGGCCTGATCCCTGGCCGCGACCAAGACAGCGCCGGGCTGCTCTTCACCAAGGGCTGGGTCACCGATCAGCGCAATCAGGCGCGGCGCGCTTCCGGACTACCAACCCAGCACGCCGAGTCCGTCCTCGAGTTGAACTACAAGATCGCCCTGGGCCGTGGCATCACGCTGCAACCGGATATGCAGTACATCATCGATCCCGCAGGCACCGGCGAGATCGACGATGCCTTGCTGATCGGCGCCCAGATCACCATTGATTTTTGATCGACAGACAGCGGGTCTTTCTCGGAGAAAATGATGACAACAACGAACACCCACTTCGCCGAGGCCTACAAATCCGCCACTGCCATCGTCCGCAAGGTCGCCATCGTCGCCTTCATCGGCGCTTTAGGTGGTCTGCTCTTTGGGCTCGACCAGGGCTTCATCAACGGCTCGCTGCCGCTGATCCAGAAGGACATGGGACTCAGCACCGATCAAGCCGCCTTCTTCTCCAGCGTGCTGGCCTGGGCGGCTGCGGTGGGCGCCTTTATCGCCGGTTGGGTCGCACGCGCCCTCGGTCGCAAGAACACCATCCTCATCGCCGCGCTAGCATTCGCCGCCTGCACCCTGGTCGGGGCAACCGCGCAGAGCTACGAGATCCTGCTCGCGAGCCGACTCTTGCTCGGCCTTGCGGTTGGCACCGCGGCCTTCGTCGTGCCGCTGTATCTCTCCGAGATCTCACCGACCCACATGCGCGGCGGCATCATCGCCATGTACCAGTTGATGATCACCATCGGCATCTTCCTGGTCTTCGTCTCCAATGCCACCGTGGAAAAGGCCGCCGGTAGTGATCCAGGTAGCTGGCGTCTGATGCTCGCGATCATCTCGATCCCGGCCATCCTGATGCTCCTGGCCGGGCTCAGTCTACCGCGCAGCCCGCGTTGGCTATTGCTGCGCCAGCATCGCGAGCAAGCCCGCGCCGTGCTCGAAAAAACCCGCGCCAGCAAGCCCGAGATCGATCACGAGATCAATGAGATCGAGAGCAGCCTGGCCAAGGGCAGCAATGGCTTCCAGCTGTTCAGCCAGGGCTTCTTCTGGAAGGTTCTGCTGCTCGGCATCGCCCTGCAAGCCTTGCAGCAGCTCTCTGGCATCAACTCGGTGATCTACTACTCGACTGAGATCTTCGATAGGGCCGGGATCTCCAACGCGGCGGTCGCCACCGTGATCGTCGGCTTTGTGAACATGGTGACAACCCTGCTTGCGGTGGCCTTCGTCGATCGCCTTGGTCGCAAGCCCATCCTCTACCTGGGACTGACCCTGATGGCGCTCACGCTGCTCGCCGTTGGCCTCGTCTTCCAGTACGAGCAAGGCGGCGGCGTCCTCACCGAGACCGACCAGGTGCTGACGGTCGCCGTCGTCTTGCTCTACATCTTCGCCTTCGCGATCTCACTCGGGCCCATCGTCTGGATCATCTGCGCCGAGATCTTCCCGCTCGAAGGCCGCGAAATCGGCATCACCATCACCACGATCGCCAACTGGGTCTTCGCTGCCAGCGTGGTGCAAGGCAGCGAGATCGTCCTGCAGGGCCTCGGCGGTGCCGTCTTGTTCTACTTCTTCGCCGCCTGCTGCGTCATCGGGCTCGGCATCGTCTTCCTATTCACGCCGGAGACACGCCGTGTCAGCCTCGAAGACATGGAGATGCGGTTGCGAGACGGCGTGCGGCTGAAACGGATCGGCGTCTGAGACTGAAAGAGACTTGGGAGAAAGCGAAGTCCAAAAGCCCGTTAGCAAAGACGTCGAGCCCGGCAGCACAGAAACAGCATCTTAGAGCGAAGCCGCATCAGTCATGGACGACGGCTCGCAATCACGCTATTCTTAGCAGTCTAGCAGAGCGGCTCAAAAGCTCTGCGAATGCCCTCATCCTGGGCAGCCCTTCCGAACACGCGCCTGTAGCTCAGCTGGATAGAGTACTGCCCTCCGAAGGCAGGGGTCACAGGTTCGAATCCTGTCAGGCGCGCCATCTAATCAAGCATTTAGACGACCCTCCTATCTGCGCGCAAGTCGGCCGCGTGACTCAATCGTGAGACGCGGTCGAGCTTGGCGACGGCGCTATTGACAGGCTCACCCCCAATCAGCCATATCCCACTTGAGAAGCGCCGCACGGAGCGCACACGGGGTTGCAATTTGGCGACTTTGAAGTCGCTCTCTGTCTCAGTAGACACCTCGAATCTGAGAGGACTCGAAAACCTAGATTACTGACACCAGTCCTCAACCGGGCATTTGAGCGCTGGGGAGACTTGGTTGAACGGGAAACGGCAGTCGAAGGGCGCCCAGAGTTTAAAGCGCCTTGCCGATAGACAGCAAATCCAATCGGCTATCGTCCGGTCTGTCGGCGTGTTTCGTTTGGCGAGGACTCGCAGGGCGGCGCCGATTGCCGAGGCAGACAGCTTAGCCCGCCCGCCATTGGATCTCGACCAGCGGCACCTCCCAGTGCTCGCAGCG
>NZ_JBUDPI010000040.1:0-17092 GCF_054919635.1 Halochromatium sp.
CTCGCCCAAACGGCGGGCGCGCGAACGGATGGGGAACAGCGGGAATTGCTGCAAGCAGTGCCAGCTCGTCCCGACCCTTAACCACGGCACGGGCATCGAGATCGCCCTGGTAGAGATGCTCCAGGGTCTGTGTGAGCGAGCGCACAGGGGCTGCGACGCGTCGATAGATCAGACCGAATGCGCTGATGCAGAGCAGACCAAACAGGATGGCTGAGCCGGCGAGCCTGATCGCGATCTGATTCGCTTCTTGCGCGATTGCCTGTCGACGCTCGCGCAGCAAGGCGTCCAAGGCGATATCGAGCATGACGCCATGACTGGCAATCTGGCTGAGGATGATTCGCGTGCGCTCGGTCATCGGCGGTGGCTCGATCGCCGATCTAGACCCTGGGTCGCTCGCTCGGGTGCTGCTCGCCGGGGTGCGGTCTGGTGCGCTGTCTGGCCCGCTTTCGGGGGAACCCTCTGGAGTGGGGCTCGAGCCCACTGGCGCTGCCAGATTGGCGACCGCATCAAGCAAGACCTGGACCCGGTGCGCGGCCTTGAGTGCCTCGGGATGTTTCTCGCCCTGCTGTCGCAGGCGTCGTTGGATATCCTCAGCCTCGGCTTGAAGACGTCGCCAGAGTTCAGGTCCAGCGCCGAAGAGCAACAGGCTATCGGTCGCCACCGATAGATGATCGATGCGATGGCGCAGCTCGAACAGCTCATTGAGCTCGGTCTTGGCGGCTTCGAGCCTGGTATGGCTCTGCAAGGTGATCCCAAGCAGGAGCAGCAGCCCGATACCAGAGACGATGATGCTGGCGATCGAAAGATGCAGGAGCTTCATGGGCTCTGGGGCGCCGGCGGCGGTATGCTCACGGCTCCTGGCCGCAGAGCGCGCAGGATCGAATCATCGATCAGAGCAATCACATCGATGATCGAGCTGGAGACCCTTTGGTGATACGCCGTTGCCCAGTAGGCCTGTTGCTGCAGTGCCGCGATCAGTGACCAGTCGATACCCAGATCATAATCGAGCGACTGTCGCTGCCAGTCCTGGTCTAGGGCGGCTAACGGTAGACCGAAGTGCTCCGCGTAGAGGGCGAGTAGGTCGCGTTCTTGCTGGCTGAGCAGCTCGATGGCGTCTCGATAGGTTGCGAGCATTGCCGCGCAGCGCTCGCGATCTTCAAGCGCCGTGCGTCTTGAGGTCACCAGGACCCATTTCGCTGAGTAGAACGGGCTGACTGGAAACTGGCCAAGGTCATCTCCGAGCCGAGCGCGAAGCTTTGTGATCCAGGGCTCCTGGATCACGGCGGCATCGATGGCGCCGTCGGTGAGAAGCGCTTGGACCTCGGTGTCCGAGTACTGACGGAGCAGTCGGATGTCTGGGGACAGCTCTTGCAGCGTACTGAACAGCCACCAGAGAAACTCGGCGTTGGTGCTGGTTGGCAGCGCAACCTGCCGTCCATGCAGATCGCTTGGTTCGTCGATCGCGCGCTCGCGCAGGAAGACGACCTGGTTGATATTGGTGGAGTGGATCAGTCCGGCTAGGATCACAGGGTCTTCAGGACCCCCAGGGGAGCTGTCGAATAGATGGTCAATGACCAGAGGGGTCAGGGTCATCAAGGCGAAATCAACCTGACCATCCCGAAGGCGCTCGAGCTTGCGCTCGCCTGAATCGTCGACACTGATCTCGGCGTCTAGGCCATGTTGGGCGAATAGGCCTCGCTCCTCGGCCACCAGGGTCGGCAGGTCGCTGAGATTGATCGATGTCGCGATGCGCACCGGCTCAAGCATCAGGTCTCGTGCAGCGGCTGGGAGCGCCATGCTCAGAAGCAACAGGCCGAGCCACCAAATCGCTGGCACACGCAGCCTTCTTGACCATCGGCCAGGCAGGGGATGGGCCAGCAGTTTGGTCGATGCGGATGTGATCACGGAGGCTTGGCCGGGCGCTGAAAGATAGGTTCCAGTATCGCTCATTCTGGGCCGGACCGCTGGCGCGGAACGCGATCTGGGCAGACCGATCCAACCGCGGCAAACCGTTAAGATCAACGCAGTGCTCGGGTAACCGACGTAAACTGTCCAAGACTGGCCCCAGCTGGCCGCTGGGGCGACGATAGACCGGAGGTAACAGGATGGCGAACGCCGTGGTGTTGTTGAGCGGCGGATTGGATTCGGCGACGGCGCTTGCCATCTGTCGCGATGCTGGATTTGATGCGTACGCGCTCTCGTTTCGCTATGGACAACGGCATCAGATCGAGCTGGAGGCGGCGGCGTCGGTTGCCGCTGCTCTGGGAGCGGCCGAGCATCTGATCGCCGACATCGATCTGCGGCGTCTCGGCGGCTCGGCACTGACGGCTGATATCGAGGTGCCCAAGGATCGGGATACCGACGCGATGGCCGCAGGGGGCATCCCGGTGACCTATGTGCCAGCGCGCAACACGCTCTTCCTCTCCTTTGCCTTGGCCTGGGCCGAGGTGCTTGAGGCGAGCGACCTCTACATTGGTGTCAACGCCCTCGACTACTCCGGCTATCCAGACTGCCGCCCCGAGTTCATCGCCGCCTTTGAGCATATGGCCAACCTGGCGACTGCGGCCGGGGTTGAGGGGCGTCAGCAGCTGCGCATCAACGCGCCTCTGATCAACCTGACCAAGGCTGAGATCATTCAACAGGGCACCGCACTTGGGGTCGATTATGGGCTCACCAGCAGCTGCTATGATCCAGACGACCAGGGTCGCCCCTGTGGCCATTGCGACTCCTGCCTGCTGCGCGCTCGGGGCTTTGCCGAGGCCGGCCTCCAGGACCCGCTGCTGCAGCGCTTTGCCGAGCCGTACTGATGACTGAGCGTCTATTCCATAAGGCCGCAGCGAGCTTCGAGGCGGCTCGCCGGTTGGCTGCGCTGCCGCCTGGACATCCCAGTGCGCGTTTGCATGGGCATGGCTTTAAGGCGCGTCTACTCGCCGAACTGCCGCCGGCCTGGGGCGGTTTTGATGGCGCAGAGACCGACGCCCTGGATGTGGCCCTGCGAGGCGCGGTCGAAGGGCTCGATTATCGCGATCTCAATGAACAGCTCGCGGTTCCTTCCGACGAGAATCTAGCCCTCTGGGTGCGGAGGCAGCTCGAGCTCGGCGACCCTGTGCCCGGTATCGTCCAGGTTGGGGTCCAGAGCACGAGCGAGCAGGGCGTCGAGCTCAGTGTCCCAGCGCTGTCGAGCGATGACGCTGAGCTGAGCGCTGCTGCGAGGGGGCGAGCGTGCACTGCACAGGTCTGGCGGCGGTTCCGATTCGAGGCGGCCCATCAACTGGTGAACGTTCCTCCCGACCATCAGTGTGGCCGCATGCATGGGCATGGCTTCGAGGTGATCCTGCATGCCAAGCAGCCCCTGGGCCTGCAGTCCGATGGCCTGGTTGACGCTGGCGCCCTAGGCAGAGGCATCGATTACGATCGGCTGAGCGCGATCTGGTCGCCGCTTCATGCCGAGCTCGACCATGGCTGTCTCAATGACCTTCCTGGGCTCGAGAATCCGACCAGCGAGCTCCTTGCGGCTTGGATCTGGCAGCGGGTCAAGCCATCATTGCCCGAACTGTCCGTTGTGAGTGTCTACGAGACCTCGAGCGCCGGCTGCCATTATGATGGCTGCGAGTTCCGCATCTGGAAAGAGCTCCGCTTCGAAGGGGCGTTGCGGCTTCGAAACGCGCCAGCGCAAGACGCTCGGCGCCGTCTGCACGGACATAGCTACCTGCTACGTCTGCATTTGACCGCCCCCCTCGATGAGGTGCTCGGTTGGACCATCGACTACGGGGACGTCAAGACCTTGTTCAAGCCTATCTATAAGCAGCTCGATCATTATGAGCTCAATGGGCTGCCGCAGCTGGCCGAGCCGAGCGCGGCTGGGCTTGCGCGCTGGATACGGGCGGCGGTCACGGAGGTCTTGCCGCAGGCGGATCGGCTCGAGCTTACCGAGCGGCCGGGCTGTGGCGTGCTCCTGTGCTCGCAGGCATCGGCTCCAAGGCAAGAGGTTGTGGTGCTCCCACTCTAGAGACTGTTGGATCTGACGGCGATTCGCAGAGGCCGCAGACTCCGCTTGGCGAGGAGATCGATGGGCAGGGTGTATCAGGTCAACGAGGTCTTTCACAGCTTGCAGGGCGAAGGCGCGCGCAGCGGCCGTGCGGCGGTGTTTTGCCGCTTCGCCGGCTGCAATCTCTGGTCTGGTCTCGAACAGGATCGGGCGAGCGCGGTCTGCAACTTCTGCGACACCGATTTTCGCGGCACCAATGGGCGCGGTGGCGGGCGCTTCACCAGCGCCGACGCCCTTGCCGAGCATATCCTGCAGCAGTGGCTGGGCCAAACGCAGCTGGAGCCTGAGACGCGATCTGGATCGACCTTCGCTGCAGAGTTCGGGGCAATGCCGAGCGACAGCGGTGAGGTGAGCCGAGGCTTCGCCGATCAGCCTGCGGACACGGAGCGCGCGCAGCAGCGGAGCAGGGGTCAGCGCTATGTCGTCTGCACCGGCGGCGAGCCGCTGCTGCAGCTCGACCTGGCCTTGATTGCTGCGCTGCATGCGCGCGGGTTTGAGGTCGCCGTCGAGACCAATGGCACCCAACCGGCTCCGGCCGGCATCGACTGGCTCTGTGTCAGTCCCAAGGCCGGGGCGCCATTGAGGCTTCGCTCTGGCGATGAGCTCAAGCTGGTGTTTCCCCAGTCTGGCGCGCTGCCCGAGCAGTTTGCGGACTTGGATTTCGATCACTTTTACCTGCAGCCGATGGACGGACCGCAGCGCGATGCCAATACTCAGCGTGCGCTGGCCTACTGCAAAGGCCATCCACAGTGGCGCTTGAGCCTGCAATTGCACAAGCTGCTTGGCATTCCATAAGGGAGTCGATCAACTCAGAGCGCCTGATCGAAGGCTGTCTCCGAACGCTTGTTCGTGCCTGCCAAGCTCGGGGCCTTGAGCGCTCCGGCCTCGGCCAGTGCCGTCCGCAGTCTGTCACCGGTGCCAGCGGGCACCAGCACCCGATGCGGCCCGCTCGGCAGGGTCTTGCCGCGCTTGAGTCCAGGATTGAGATGCTTGAGCTGGGTGACCGTGACGCCACAGGCTTGCGCCGCTTGGGCGAGATCGATCTGCTGCCGCGATTCAACGACCTCGAGCCGGGGATGGTCGGCGACCTCCGGCATCGTTAGCCCGAGCGTATCGTGCTCGCGAACCAGCTTGGCGATCGCGAGCAGCTTGGGCACATAGGCTTCGGTCTCGTTCGGGAGGTTGAGCGACCAGAAGTCGACAGGCTTGCCAGCGGCTTCATTGGCCCGCTGCGCGGCGCGTACGCGCCCTGGGCCAGCGTTATAGGCCGCGAGTGCCAGGGCCCAGTCGCCGTCAAGCTCGCGATGCAGCTGCCGCAGGTAAGCGATGGCGCCTCGTGTCGAGGCCAGGATGTCGTTGCGTCCGTCGTACCAGCTATTCTGCTTGAGGCCCATCTCAACCCCTGTATAAGGCATGAACTGCCACATTCCGGTCGCGCTCTTAGGCGAGACCGCTCGCGGGTTGTACCGGCTTTCGACCTCGGGCAGCAATGCAAGCTCGGCGGGCAAGCCGCTGCGCTCCAATTCCTCAACGATCAGGTGCAGATAGGGCTGCGCGCGCTTGCTGAGATCCGTGAGATAATCGCGATCGCGCTTGAGCGCTCGCAGCGCCTGCTCGACTCGCTCATGATGAGCAACCCCGAGGCCTTCTCCGTAACGGACTCGATCCCATAGATCGCCACCCGTGCTGGTAAAACGATGTCGGCTCTTGGCTCTGCCATCCTCTCGCCCAACGACGCGAACGTCGATGGCGGGTCGGACATAGCCATACTCGCGTGCTGAGACCGAGAAGGTCTGACCACTAGCGAGGCTATCGTCACTGGGTCGATGGCTGGCGCAGCCACTGAGATGGGTCAGGAATCCGGTTGTGGCGCAGACGAGCAGAACGGTGCGAGCAGCACTTTGCATAGCAGGTTTTGGCAACGGCTGGATTTGAGAATGATGCGCTTTGTTCTTGTTTTGTCGCGCCTCAGGGACCCAATATACGGGAAAACCCGGAGCCTTGCCAGCGGCGCGCCGGGCCAATGGCGCGCGGACCGATGAGAACCTGTCTTCAGGAGAGCAGCGCCGGGCAGACGTTTGAGGCCTTGGCAGCCTGGCTGGATACAGGGCTTGGTCGTCAGGTTGCGCGCGCCGAGCGCAAATGCGTCGAGCGGATGATCGAGAATTCATTTGGCCACTTCTTGGTGCAGATCAGCTGCGTCGGCGACTTCAGCACCGCGTTTGAGCATAGCCGCATCCGCTCTCACCTGGTCCTTAACGAGTCTGACTGCCAGCGCTGGTGCGGCTCACCGCTGCACGCGAAAGCGGCCGAGCTGCCGCTGGCCGCGGCCAGTGTCGATGCGCTGCTGCTACCGCATACCCTCGACGTTGCGCTGCAGCCGCAGCGTGTGCTGCGAGAGGCCGAGCGTGTGCTGATCCCGGAGGGGCGCATCCTGATCATCGGTTTCAATCCCTGGAGCACCTGGGGACTGATGCGCGGTCTGCTGGGTCATCGGGGACCACCCTGGTGCGGCAATCAGTTGACCTCGTCTCGACTCATCGACTGGCTCGACCTGCTCGGTTTTCAGCTCGAAATGCGTGAGTGGCTCGTCTTTCGGCCGCCGTTGCGCTCGGTCTACAGTCGCCGCCTCAATTGGATCGAAGAGGCCGGTGCGCGTTGGTGGCCGATCTTTGGGGGTGTCTATGTGATCCGCGCCGTGAAGCGCGTGAGTCTTTCCACGCCAATGAAACCGCGCTGGAAGCGGCGCCCGGCGTTCCTGCCGGGAGGCGCGGTCAAGCCAACCGTTCGTGAGGGCAATCATGCTCGACAGTGATTCGTCTGGCACACAGACGCAGGGGCATCGCGCAACAGGCGCGGTCGAGGTGTTTACCGATGGGGCCTGCAAGGGCAATCCTGGTCCAGGCGGTTGGGGAGCGCTGATGCGCTATGGGGAGCATGTTAAGGAGCTGTTCGGGGGCGAGATACAGACCACGAACAATCGCATGGAGCTGATGGCGGTGATTCAGGCGCTTGAGGCCCTGAAACGCAAGAGTCGTGTGATCCTGACCGTCGATTCACGCTACGTCCAAGACGGCGTTGAGCGGTGGATGCCGCGTTGGAAGCGCAACGGTTGGAAGACCAAGCAGGGAGGGGCGGTCAAGAACCAGGATCTCTGGCAACGGCTCGACCGGGCGCTTGCCGATCATCAGGTGAGTTGGCGCTGGGTGCGTGGGCACAGCGGCCATGTCGAGAACGAGCGAGCCGATGCGCTTGCCAATCTGGGTATCCCGAAGCGGGCCTAGACCCTCGCATTCATCAGGAATCCAATGATGCGACAGTTGGTGGTCGATACAGAAACAACCGGCCTGGAGCCGAGCGAAGGGCACCGGATCATCGAGATCGGCTGCGTCGAGGTGATCGAGCGTCGTTTGACGAAGGCCAATTTCCACCAGTATCTGCAACCGGATCGTGAGATCGACGCCGGTGCGGTTGCGGTGCATGGCATCTCGACGGCCTTCTTGGCTGACAAGCCGCGCTTTGCCGACATCGCCGAGGAGCTGATTGCCTATCTCCGCGGTGCCGAGCTGATCATCCATAACGCCGCGTTCGACGTTGGATTCTTGAATCACGAGCTGAGGCAGTGGCGTCCAGACGCCCCTCGCATCGAAGACCTATGCACCGTCGTAGATACCCTAGCACTAGCCCGCCAACGCCACCCCGGGCAGCGCAATAGCCTCGATGCCCTCTGTCGCCGCTACGAGATCGATAACGCGCGGCGCGAGCTTCATGGCGCGCTACTCGATGCGGAGATCCTGGCCGACGTCTATCTCGCGATGACCGGCGGCCAGGTTGCACTCGCACTCGGTCAGGAGTCGATTGCACATCATTCGGGAGAGCCTGCCCAAACGGGTGTCGTAGCGAGGCGGGTACGAAAAGACCGGCCAGCGCTGCGCGTGGTGCGGGCGAACGAGGCCGAGACAACCGCACATCAGCGGCGCTTAGAAGCGATCAATGTCGCGAGCGATGGCGGCTGCGTCTGGCTCTCGCCGGCTCGGTAAATCCTAAGCCATCGAGGCTTGAGCCCCTAATGAATCAGTGCTCTGCAGCCGATCTCGTCGTTTCGGCGCGAGTCCTAGCTTCAGTTCCGGGCTGCAGTCCGGGCTCGGTGATCTGCCCTGCCGACAGGATTAGTTCGAGCGTTGCTTGTGGGTGCTTGAGGGAGGGGAGCCTGCCATCATTTCGAGCGCGGGAAGGTTCAGCACCTCAACATGCTTGCGATCGACCCGCAGCAAACCATCCTCTTGGAAGCGCGTGAACAGCCGGCTGACGGTTTCGACTGCGAGCCCGAGATAGCTCCCGATCTCGTGTCTCGACATGCTCAGATAGAAATCGGTTGGCGATAGTCCGCGTTTGCTGAGCCGACTCGACATGCTCGTGAGAAAGGCCGCGAGGCGCTCTTCTGCGTTCTTCTTGCCAAGTAGGAGGAGCATATCGGCGTCTTGGCCGATCTCCTTGCTCAGTAACCGGTACATCTGGTGCTGGAGCGACGGGATCGAGGCTGCTAGCTCCTCGAAGCGTTGGAAGGGGACCTCGCAGATCGCCGAGGTCTCGAGCACCTTGGCCGAGCAGGCGTGACAGGACTTATCGATCGCGTCGAGTCCGATGATCTCACCGGGCAGGTGGAAGCCGAGCACCTGCTCGCCGCCCTCCTCACTCGGCGCATAGGTCTTGACCGAACCGGTCTTGACCACATAGAGGGAGCGGAAGCGCTCGCCACCACGGAACAGGTGGTCACCGCGATGCAGGGGACGGGACCGCTTGATGATCGAGTCGAGACGTTCGACGTCTTCCGGCGCGAGGCCCATCGGCAGACAGAGCTGCGACAACGAGCAGTTCTTGCAGGCGACTCGGATGGTGTCGAACGAGATTACTTTTCGCTGAGTCAAAGCAAGATTCCAGTGGATGGTTTAGCCCTATTCTGCAACTCAAGTTGACATGCATCAAGCGTCAATCTGATTTGCATACACGCGCGCTAAGCAATGTTATTGCTGGTTGAAGGTGCGCAGGGTCGGCCACAGTGGGCGGTGAGCGCGAGGAGGGTGGTATTAAAAAATAAAAAGCCGCGCCGAGGCGCGGCTTTAGGGGTAACAGCGGTTCGCTGCTACTTACTTCTGCTCTTCAGAAGAAGGTGCCGACGGGGCCATCGGGGCACCGTAAGGCATGCCGTAGGGGGCGCCATAGGCAGGTGGGGCGCCGTAGCCGTAAGGTGCACCATAGCCGTAGCCCGGGTAGCCGTAGCCGCCAGGATGACCATAGCCGTAGCCATCGCCGTAGCCGCGCCCGTAGCCATAGCCGCGCCCGCGACCATAGCCGCGACCACCGCCGCTCATGTTCATGTTGAAGTCGCCATAGCCGTCACCGAACATGTCGCTGAACATGTCGCCCATGCCGTCGCCCCAGCCGTTGCCATAGCCAGGTCCACCGTAGCCAGGCCCCCACCAGGCCTGGGCGGCGCTCATCGAGAAAGCGGCGCCAGTGGCGATCGCAGCAATACCCATGACCTTTGCAAACTTGTTCATCTAATGCTCCGAAAGGGTGGTGAATCGATCCGACGCAGCCGGCACGATCATTGATGGTTGTCATCGCGTCGCGCTGCGAAGGAGGTCCGCAGATAACGAACGGAGGGGAGTATACGTGCACCAAGCATTGCTTGTGAAGTCTATGAGCGAGGCCATGGCATCGGGCCTTTTGCGACCGGAATTGTGAGGTCGGGACCAATTTGCTAACGTGGTTGGCGTATCCTATCCAGACCCACGTTGTCTGCCTGCACAGGTTATGCCCAAGCTTGTTTTCGTTACCGGCGGCGTTGTCTCGTCGCTCGGCAAAGGTATTGCGTCCGCGTCCTTGGCTGCGTTGCTCGAAGCGCGCGGCCTCAAGGTCACGATGATCAAACTCGACCCCTATATCAATGTCGATCCGGGCACCATGAGCCCGTTTCAGCATGGTGAGGTCTATGTCACCGATGATGGTGCCGAGACTGATCTCGATCTCGGTCACTATGAGCGCTTCCTCCGCACCCGGATGGGGCGCAACAACAACTTCACCACCGGACAGATCTACGAGAGTGTGATCCGCAAGGAGCGTCGCGGTGACTACCTCGGTCGTACCGTGCAGGTGATCCCGCACATCACCGACGAGATCAAGGATTCGATCCGACTCGGTGCCGGCGATGCTGATATCGCCATCGTCGAGATCGGCGGCACCGTCGGCGACATCGAGTCGTTGCCATTTCTCGAGGCGATCCGCCAGATGCGGGTCGAGGTCGGTGTCGAGAACGCGCTGTTCATGCATCTGACGCTGGTGCCTTACATCCCGGCCGCTGGCGAGATCAAGACCAAGCCCACCCAGCACTCGGTCAAGGAGCTGCGCTCGATCGGTATACAGCCCGACATCCTGCTTTGCCGGGCCGAGCGCGACCTGCCTGACGAGGAGCGGCGCAAGATCGCGCTGTTCACCAACGTGCCTGAGCGGGCAGTGATCTCGGCGATCGATGCCGACCACATCTACCGCATCCCAATGCTGTTGCACGCGCAGGATCTCGACGCGCTGGTGGTCCAGCAGTTCCGCCTCGAGGTCGCGGAGGCTGATCTGTCGGAGTGGCAGCGCGTGCTCGAAGGGCTCGAGCAGCCGCGTGAGCGGGTCACCATCGGCATGGTCGGCAAGTACATGGGGCTGACCGAGGCCTACAAGTCACTCTCCGAGGCCTTGATCCATGCCGGCGTGCAGACCCGTACCCGGATCGACATTCGCTACCTCGATGCTGAAGAGATCGAGTCGAAGGGGCCAGACTGCCTCGACGGGCTCGACGCGGTGCTGGTTCCAGGCGGCTTTGGCGAGCGCGGCATCGAGGGCAAGATCGCGGCAGTGAGCTACGCCCGTCAGCAGCGCATCCCGTACCTTGGGATCTGCCTTGGCATGCAGGTCGCTGTCATCGAGTATGCGCGCAATGTCGCCAAGCTTGAGGCTGCCCATAGCACCGAGTTCCAGCAGGAGACGCCCCATCCCGTGATCGCGTTGATCACCGAGTGGCAGACCGAGCAAGGCAAGCGCGAGACGCGCAGCGCCGAATCCGACAAGGGCGGTACCATGCGGCTCGGCGGCCAGAACTGCCGCCTTGAGCCCGGTAGTCTGGCGCGCGCGACCTATGGAAGACACCAGGTCCGCGAGCGGCATCGGCACCGCTATGAGTTCAATAATCGCTACTGTGATGCGATGAAGGATGCGGGGATGCGATTCTCCGGCTGGTCGCTGGATTCGAAGCTGGTCGAGATCGTCGAGATCCCAGATCATCCCTGGTTCGTCGGCTGCCAGTTTCATCCCGAGTTCACCTCGACACCACGAGATGGGCATCCGCTGTTTGGGGGCTTTATCGAGGCAGCGCTGGCTTATCAGAAGCGTCAGGGCAGGGCTCAAGAGCCGGTGGTCATCGGATCAGATGGCGGCGCTGATGCCAATGCCCAAAGAGCGGCAGCCGCTGCGTCCGAGGACAGGGCTTCCCCGCGTCGTCCCAAAGGTCAACGGGAGCTGGTTTGATGCAACTGTGTGGCGTCGAGGTTGGCATCGAGCAGCCATTGTTTCTGATCGCTGGCCCCTGCGTGATCGAGAGCGAAACGCTGGCGCAGGAGACAGCGGGACAGCTCAAGGAGATCAGCGCTCGGCTGGGCCTGCCATTCATCTATAAATCCTCGTTCGACAAGGCCAACCGCTCATCGATCGATGGCTTCCGCGGGCTTGGGCTCGAAGCCGGACTGAAGGTGCTCGAGGCGGTCCGCGAGCAGATCGGCGTGCCCGTGCTGACGGACGTTCACGAAGATACGCCACTGGCTGAGGTCGCGGCGGTGGTTGATGTGCTGCAGACACCGGCCTTTCTGTGCCGCCAGACCAACTTTATCGTCTCGGTGGCGGCGCAGGGGCTGCCAGTGAACATCAAGAAAGGCCAATTTCTGGCCCCTTGGGACATGGCGCGCGTGGTCGAGAAGGCGCGCTCGAGCGGAAATCAGCAGCTCATGGTCTGTGAGCGCGGGGTCAGCTTCGGTTATAACAACCTGGTCTCGGACATGCGCTCGCTGGCGGTGATGCGCGAGAGCGGCTGCCCGGTGGTCTTCGATGCGACGCATTCGGTGCAGCTTCCGGGAGGCCAGGGCCATAGTTCGGGCGGTCAGCGCGAATTCGTGCCGGTACTGGCGCGCGCTGCCGTCGCCGCTGGCGTTGCCGGCTTGTTTATGGAGACACACCCCGATCCCGATCAGGCGCGCAGTGATGGACCCAACGCCTGGCCCCTGGATCGGATCGAAGAATTATTGGAGACCCTTATCGAGCTTGATCGTGTGGTCAAGACGCGGGGTTTTCCTGAGCAAAGGCTCTGACACACCACCGAGGACGTCGCGACACCGATACGAGCCGCCGACTGAGCGGCCCCCTAGATGCAATCGGTCATTGATGCGCTCATGAAGCGCTCTTGATCCGCCGGTGATCCGCTTGTCACATCTTTTTTTGTGCTTTGAAAGAGGTTTGAGCCATGTCTGAGATCGTCGATGTCCGTGCCCGCGAGATCCTTGATTCGCGCGGCAACCCCACCGTTGAGGTCGATGTCATCACTGCGGAAGGTGCCCTTGGGCGGGCTGCGGTCCCGTCTGGCGCCTCGACCGGGTCGCGCGAGGCCCTCGAGTTGCGTGACGGTGACAAGTCACGCTACCTTGGCAAAGGTGTGCTAACCGCCTGTGCCAACGTCAATGGCGAGCTGCGCGATGCCGTGGCTGGCCTCGAGGTGACCGATCAGGAAGGGCTGGATCGGCACATGATCGACCTGGACGGAACCGAGAATAAGGCTCGGCTTGGTGCCAACGCCATCCTCGGCGTGTCGATGGCCGCTGCCCATGCCGCAGCGCAAGAGAAGGCGGTTCCGCTCTACCAATCCCTCGGCAGTGGTGACTATCTCTTACCGGTTCCGATGATGAATATCATCAACGGTGGCGAGCACGCTGACAACAGCGTTGACTTCCAGGAGTTCATGATTCTCCCGGTTGGTGCGCCGAGCTTGCGTGAGGCGGTCCGCTGGGGTGCCGAGGTCTTCCACGCCCTCAAGTCCGTGTTGAACGGGCGTGGGCTGGCAACCGCCGTCGGTGACGAAGGTGGCTTTGCTCCGGATCTGGCGTCGAATGAGGCGGCGATCGAGGTGATTCTCGAGGCGATCGAGAAGGCCGGCTACAAGGCAGGTCAGGATGTCTTCTTGGGCATGGATGTCGCTGCCTCCGAGTTCTACGAGGACGGCGTCTACAATCTCAAGGGCGAGGGCCGCGAGCTGGACGCAGCCGGCATGACCGATCTCTTGCTCCAGTGGGTCGGTCAGTACCCGATCATCAGTATCGAGGACGGCCTCGCTGAGGGTGATTGGGATGGTTGGAAAGACCACACCGAGCGGCTTGGCGGCAAGGTGCAGCTGGTCGGTGATGACCTTTTTGTCACCAACACCAAGATCTTGCAGGAAGGCATCGACAAGGGCATCGCGAACTCGATCCTGATCAAGGTGAACCAGATCGGCTCACTGACCGAGACCCTCGAGGCGATTCAGATGGCCAAGCAGGCGGGCTATACAGCGGTCGTTTCGCATCGATCTGGTGAGACGGAAGACACGACCATCGCCGACTTGGTCGTCGCGGCGGCCACGGGTCAGATCAAGACGGGCTCGCTTTCGCGCACGGACCGCGTCGCTAAGTATAACCAGCTGATGCGGATCGAGGATCAGCTCGCGGATGCGGCGGTCTTTGCCGGCCGTAACGCCTTTAAGCAACGGCTGTAAGCGCCTAGCGCTGGCCTGGGGCGGGAGCAGCACGGTTGCTGTGCCCCAGGGGCCGACTGAGACGGAGGATATGACTCGATGCGCTGGCTTGTCTGGGTCCTGGTTGCTCTCCTTGGGCTCCTTCAATACCGCCTCTGGGTCGGCGAGGGCAGCTTGGCCGAGCTGCACGAGCTGCGCGGTCTCATCGCCGAGACCGAGACGGAACTGGCTCAGCTGCAAGCGCGCAACAATGCGCTTGCGGCTGAGGTTGAAGACCTCAAGACCGGCCTCGAGGCGATCGAGGAGCGCGCTCGCAGCGAGCTGGGTATGATCCAGTCGGGCGAGGTCTTCTTGCAGGTGGTTGAGAAGCCAACCGAGGAGAGGGCGCCATGAAGGCGGCTCCCAAGCATTGGGTCGTGCTGCCGGCGGCGGGCGCTGGTCGCCGCTTCGGCAGCGCGGTGCCAAAGCAGTATCTGCCATTGGGCGACCGCCGCGTCATCGAGCACAGCATTGCTGTGTTCATCGAGCATCCGTTGATTGCTGGCTGTATCGTCGCCTTGAGTCCGGGGGACGAGTGGTGGCAAGAGACGGCCTATGTTGATCATCCAGCGGTCGTCCGCGTCCCCGGTGGCGCCGAACGCTTTGATTCGGTTGCCAATGCGCTTGCGGCCTTGGCCAACCAAGCGGCTGCAGACGACTGGGTCCTGGTCCATGATGCAGCCCGGCCTTGCTTGACCACTGCGGACCTGGATCGGCTTCTCGCGGCCCTGATCGACGAGCCGGTTGGGGCCTTGCTCGCGGTGCCGATGCACGACACGGTCAAGTCTGCCGAGGAGGCCTTCGGCGCGCGAGTCGAGCGCACATTACCGCGCCAGCAGCTCTGGCGTGCTTTTACGCCGCAGGCGTTTCGGCTCGGACAACTCCGCGATGCCTTGGCCTATTGCCGCGCAGAGCGCATGGCCATTACCGATGACGCCAGTGCGATGGAGCAGTTGGGATTGCGCCCGCTGCTGATCGAGGGCCGTGCCGATAATATCAAGATCACTCGGCCGGAGGACCTTCCGCTGGCCGAATTCTTCCTCGAGCAACAGCGCCGGCAGGAGCAACGATGAGGCAGGCAGATCCTAGACCGCAACAGCCCTTGGGCACCGAAGGGCTCAGACTCCCCACAAGGGTGCATCAGTGTTGATCGGACAAGGCATTGATGTCCATCGTTTTGCACCGGGCCGTCGGCTGATCCTAGGCGGCGTTGAGGTCGCGCACGATCTCGGACTCGAGGCGCATTCAGACGGCGATGTCGTGCTGCATGCGCTCTGCGACGCACTGCTCGGTGCAGCGGGACTCGGCGACATCGGTCATCACTTCCCGGATTCCGACGCCGCATTTAAGGATATCGACAGCCGCGAGCTGCTGCGACGGGTGATGCAATCGCTCGGTGAGCGTGCGCTGCGGGTCCAGAATGCCGATCTCACCGTCGTTGCCCAAGCACCCAAGCTGGCGCCCTATATCGCCCCGATGCGCGACTGTATTGCGGATGACCTCGGGCTGTCTCCAGCACGAGTGAACGTCAAGGCGACGACCAGCGAGCGGATGGGATTCACGGGCCGGGGCGAAGGGATCGCTGCCTTTGCCGTGGTCCTGCTCGACGATGCCCGGACCGAAGCAGGGACCGGAGCCGGGATTGGCGCAGGGACTGACGCTGGGGCTGGGACACCGCTGTGAGTATAGCGCCGACGCCAGTGATTGAGGTGACCAAGCCCTGGCGCTCATTTTCTCAGCTGCCTTACGCGTTCGGCGGTCCCCAGCTCAGCGCCCAGCTGCGCACACAGCCGGCGGACTTCATGGTCGACGAGATCCTCGCATTTGGTCCTGACGGCGACGGTGAGCACGCACTGCTGCGCATCCGGAAGACCTCTGCCAATACCGAGTGGGTTGCACGGCGCATCGCCTCCTTGGCGGGTGTCTCGATCAAGGCCATTGGCTACGCCGGACTCAAGGACCGGCACGCCGTCACCACGCAATGGTTCTCGGTCTATCTGAGCTCGGCGCCTGAGCCGCGCTGGCGGCTGCTCGCCGAAGACGGCATCGACGTCTTGGAGCAGCATCGGCATCGGCGCAAGCTCAAGCGCGGCTCCCTGGCCGGCAATCAATTCCGCATCCGGCTGCGCGAGATCCAGGGCGATCTCGATGCCGCGGCAGTAAAGCTTGAGACCCTTGCCGCGATTGGGGTACCCAACTATTTCGGCCCTCAGCGTTTTGGCCGCGACGCGGCCAATCTGGTCAGGGCGCAGGCGCTCTTTGCCGGCGTTGCACCGCGGGCGAGCCGACAGCAGCGTGGACTCTGGCTGTCGGCAGTTCGCTCGCAGCTGTTCAACGAGCTGCTGGCGCGCCGGGTCGAGCGTGAGGACTGGTGGAAGACGGCCTTGATCGGCGATCGCTTGCAGCTGCGTGGCAGCCACTCGCACTTCCTCGTCGATGGCATCGATGAACGTATCGCGGAGCGGCTGCGCTCTGGCGATCTGAGCCCTACCGGCCCGCTCTTCGGCGACGGTGAGCCGCTGACCGAGAGCGAGGTGCGTGCGCTAGAGGAGGGGGTCGCTGCCGATTACCCGGACTGGGTTGCAGGCTTGAAAGCGGCCGGCCTCAAGCAGGAGCGACGCGCGCTGCGGCTGGATATCGAAGACCTGGAGTTCGAGCGCATTGGGTCAACGGATGCCGTCTTGGGCTTTACGCTACCGGCTGGCAGCTACGCTACCAGCGTCTTACGTGAGCTCAGCAGCTGGACAGAGCCGTCCTTAGGCTAGGGCTGCGCGCGTCCTCGCATTCTGAATCTCAGCCTATCGGCCTCTGATCGGCCTGCTCCAACGCGTCTAGCGCCTACGATCAACTCCTGCTGGCGGCGTTATACCCATAACACGCCAATTGACGGCATGGCATAGCGGAGGGTTGGGTGGCGGCCAGCGGGGGTGTCGACGGCATGGATGCCGTCGTCAAGCCTCCAAGGACGGATTCACGGCGTCCCCCGGTCGCCGCTGCCCGACCCGGAGCCGGAGCCGGAGCGAGCTCAGAATGCCGAAAACCGATCTGCGATGGGTATATAAAGGCAGGTATTGACGAATGCGCAGTAAGCGTCCCTGAAATGCGAAGAGCGATCCCTCCAGGGCAACGGCTAACGCTCGTTGCCTGGAGGGAACGTCGGCTTTGGCACCAGGCTCTCATCGATG
>NZ_JBUDPI010000400.1:0-3148 GCF_054919635.1 Halochromatium sp.
CGTTTGCCGTGTGTACAGACGACGATACGCTTGCCCTCATCGGCGAGCTGCTGCTCGATCTGCATCTCGAGCCGCGCGGTCTCGAACTCAACGAAGCTGCAGACCTCGCGCACCAGAAGGTTGAGGTCGACAACCGAGCGGATCGGCTGCTGTTTACCGACCAGCGCCCGCAAGCGCTTGATGATCTCACCCGCACGCTGAGCCTGTCCGGAGATGTGCGCCATCGCATCGATCAAAGGCGCACTGTCGTCTTGGCCGCTCTTCAAGCGCCGGCTCGCACCGTTGGCATAGTTGACGATCGCCGACAAGGGCTGATTGAGCTCATGGGCCATGCCGGTCGCGACCTCACCCATGGTACTGAGTCGGCAGACGTGAACCAACTCCGCCTGATGCTGGCGCGATTCCTGCTCGGCGCGGCGCACCGCAGTGATGTCGCGCGCGTAGATATTGACATAGCCCAGGTCTTGAATCGGCACGAACAGCAGCGCGTAGATGGTACTGCCCAGATCATCTTCATACTCACGGGTCTCGCCACCCTCGAGGGCTTCGCGGACCTGGTCACACCAACGCGCTGGCAAAGGTCCGCCAGGCTCTGTGTCCCAAGCCGCGATCAAAGACTGGCTCGACGCGTTGGCGTAGACGATGCGGGCAGCACCATTGACACGCAAGATTGGGCTTGGACTCTCGCTCGCGAAGCGGGCTAGGCCCTTGATCTCGCGCTCGGCCTCCTTGCGTTTGGTGATGTCATGGATGTAGAGCGTGTAGACCGGCTCGTCTTCGAGCACGATCGGCACGATCGAGATCTCGATCGGAAACAGCTGCTCGTTGCTGCGTACCGCGCGCAGCTCGGTGCGGGTGTGGGGGCGTGCCCCATGTGGACCTCGCCGGCTCGATTCCTGGAGCAGACCGATGAAGTTGGCGCGATCGCTGGGCGGGATGAAGGCGCGCACGAAATCAGTGCCAATGATCCGGGTGCGGTCGAAGCCCAGGGTGTGCTCTGCGGTCGGGTTATAGTCGATCACGGCTCCGGCCCGGTTCAGGGTCACGATCGAGTCGAGCGAGGCCTCCATGATCGCTGCCTTGAGCGCCTCGGTCTCGCGCATCTCGTGCTCCTGCTTGCGCCGCATCTCCTCGCGGGCACGCAGCACCAGGGAGGTGAAATGCTGCATCCATTCCTCGAGCAGCACCAGTTGGTTGCCACCGCCCTTGAAGCCAGGCTGCTCGATGCCGAGCGCTCGCTGCGAAAACCGCGTCATGCGCTTCAGGACCTTGTTCAGGCGCGCCGAGACCATGTAGATCACCAGCGTGAACACGCTGATGAAGACCAGCGCGGCGATCAGACGCTGGTTGCGCTCGAAGTCGATGACCTTGCTCGACATCTTGGCCACGCTGCGCTGCGGGATGAAGGTTGCAAACAGCATGTTCCAGTTCGAGCCTTCATAAGCCGGTAGCGACTGCGAGGTAACCAGATACTCGTCGCTCCACTCGCTCAGCAAGGTGCCGGGGATCAATTGCTGTGGCTCGTTACTGGCGAGGATGCGCTGCTCATCGGCATCGATCAGCGCTACCGCCGAACGATCCGCGGAGAAGCTGCCTTCGGAGGCAGACAAGAAATCGGCATCCACCGGCACCAGCACCACCAAGCTGCCCATGGTGTAGCCGCTGGCATCCTCGACGCGGTCACTGACCACGAGATAGGGGCGATCGCCGAAACGTGCGAGCACGGTCTGCACCTCATCGGGATCACCAAGCCATTGGCCCAGATCCGTGCTCAGCTCCGACGGCAAGGGCTCGTCACCAGCCTGATAGATCTCGCGGAGTAGGCCCCGGGAGTCGACAAGCAATACATGGCTAGGCGCCAGCAGCGCATTCCGACCAAAGACGTCTGGCAGCCAGAAGGGGCGGAAACCCGCATAGATCACCGGCTCGACGTCCTCGCCGGGAAACCAGAAGAGCGGTTCCAGATACTGGGCCAGACGCCGATGATTCGCCAACAGCCGGGTGGTGGCCGCATAGTTGGTCATGTATTGATCGAAACGAATCAGGCTCTCGCGCGCTCGCAGATCCAACCGCATCGAGAGCTCCCGCCCGAAGATACGCTCCACCGCCTTACTCTGAACCTGATCCAGCACGATCCAGACTGCCGAACCGGCCATCAGACCGATTAAGATCCCGATCACCGGCATCGGCAACCGACGCAACAGCTTAAACAGGGTGGGCTTGACGCTGATGCGAGGCAGTTTCACAGAGCTATCCGACATTGAAGCGAACCGATAACCAGCGTCACAGTCTAGACCATCGGTCAGCATCCGCGGCCGTTGTCGCAACCGACATCGCACCCCTCGGCCTAGCCAGCCATCGGCGCATCTGGTTAAGGTGCCCTTTCGTCAAGCGCATGCTCCCCGGATCAACCTTCGAGCCAACCGATGACCGACCTTTCACACTCGCAGGCGCCAGGCCTGCTGCGCCGCCTGGCGGCGATCCTCTATGACCTGCTTCTCGTAGCCGCCGTCGTCATGGTCGCTGCCTTCGTCTACACCATTGCTGTGGAGACCTTGACCGGCGCCGACCTGACGCAGGGCCTTGCGCGTTTGATCTTCCAGCTCTACCTGCTGGCCGTGATCCTGGGCTACTACCTCTATTTCTGGACCGGCGGTCGCCAAACCCTAGCGATGCGCACCTGGCGACTGCTGATCCTGCGTGAGAACGGTGAATCGCTCGGCGTTCTGGATGCGCTGCGTCGCTTCGGCTTCGCGATTCTGACCATCGCCCCGGCCGGACTCGGGCTCTGGTGGATGCTATTCGACCCCGAGCGACTGACCTGGTACGACCGTCTTGCCGGCACCCGCACGCTGCTGGTGCGCAAGGACGCCAGCCGACGCAGCGCCACCAAGGAGACCCGCTGATGCACGTTGAGATCATCCCCGTCACCCCGTTCGAGCAGAACTGCACCCTGTTGATCTGCCCCAAGACGCAGAGCGCTGCGATCGTCGATCCAGGCGGTGAGCCAGAGCGTATCACCGCCGCCCTGAGTCGCCTCGGTGCCAGAGCGCAGATGATCCTGCTGACCCACGGCCATCTTGATCATGTCGGCGCCGCGCCCGAGCTCGCCGCGCAGCTCGGCCTTCCGATCATCGGCCCGCATCGC
>NZ_JBUDPI010000401.1:0-3145 GCF_054919635.1 Halochromatium sp.
TCGGATGGCTGCTACACATCAAAGCTCAACCGCTTGCGCAGCCGGATGCGGTGTCGATCTTCGGCATTCGCATGGACAATATGACCATGCCTGAGGCGCTGAGCTGGGTCATGGCCGCGAGCACACCGGGTCAAGCCCCTAAACAGCTGGCCTTCGTCAACGCCGATTGCCTGAACATCGCTTGGCGTGACCCCGTTTACAGCGCGACCCTGCGCGCTTGCGACCGCGTCTTCGCGGACGGTATTGGTCTGCGGATCGGCGGCCGGATGCTCGGGTTCGAGCTGCGTGACAACGTCAACGGCACCGACATGTTTCCGCTGCTGTGCGAGGCGGCCGCCGGTTCCGGCCGCTCCCTGTATCTGCTCGGTGCGCGACCAGGGATTGCCGCCGCGGCGGCCGAGGCCATGCGCGCGCGCTTTCCAGGGCTCATCATCGCCGGCACGCGCGATGGCTATTTCACCGCTGATGAAGAAGCCGCGGTGATCGACGCGATCAATCGCAGTGGTGCGGGCATCCTGTTGGTGGCGTTTGGGGCGCCGCGCCAGGAGCAATGGGTTGCGCGCCATCGCTCGCGGCTCGCCCCTCCGGTCGCGATGGGGGTCGGTGGCCTGTTCGACTTCTATTCCGGGCGGATTCGCCGCGCGCCGCCCTGGATGCGCGAGATTGGGGCTGAATGGGTGTATCGGCTGTTACAGGAGCCCGGCCGCATGTGGCGTCGCTATATCATTGGCAACCCGGTCTTCCTGTATCGCGTCTGGTTGCAAAGGCGCAGGCCTGAGCGCTTCGAACAGTCCACTGACCGCGACAGCTAGCGCGGCGCTCGGCGCCCGACCTAGGAGCAGCGATGATGAACGACCCTGATCAGCGGCCAGTCGCCTCGAGCGCGCGGCCTCAGACCCACGACGAGAAGCTGCGTGCGGCATTGATCCAGCGTTATGCCAATCTTGATCGGCGCAGCTGGGTTCAGCGCTGGCGCTTTTACGCCAAGCGCGCGAGCTGGCTCCTGGTCGTCAAGAGCTCTTACGCGCTGAAACGGCTGCTCGATATCGTGGCGTCTTCGATTGGACTCCTGCTGTTGTCACCGGTCTTCTTGATCACGGCGCTCGCCATCCGGTTCGAGTCCCCCGGACCGGTCTTTTTCAAGCAGAAGCGGGTCGGCCGCTGGGGTCAGCTCTTTACGATCTGGAAGTTCCGTTCGATGTACGTCGACGCCGAAGAGCGCAAGGCCGAGCTGATGGCGAACAACGAGATGGCCGGTGGCGTGATCTTCAAGATGAAGAACGACCCCCGGGTGACCAAGGTTGGGCGGGTCATTCGCAAGACCTCGATCGACGAGCTACCGCAGCTCTGGAACGTGCTGGTCGGTGACATGTCGTTGGTCGGTCCGCGCCCGCCCGTGCCCTCGGAGGTCGACCAGTATTCGCTCTCGGACCGCCGACGGCTCGAGGTCATCCCCGGGATCACCTGTATCTGGCAGATCTCGGGGCGCTCCGAGATCCCGTTCGAGCAGCAGGTCGAGCTTGATGTCCAGTACATCCAGTCGCAATCGCTTTGGACGGATTTTAAGATCCTAGTCAAGACGGTGCCCGCGTTGCTGCTCGGCTCCGGCGCCTACTAGGTCAGTCCTATACCGCGAAGACGACAGCCGAGCCCCAAAGGTAGCCGATCCATGCGTGCACTGATCTTCGCCGATCGTGAGAATGATTGCCTGGCACCACTCAATCGCGAGTATTCCCACGCGATCCTGCCCTTGGCCGGTAAGGAGCTGATTCGCTATACCATCGAGGACCTGGTTGGCTTTGGCATCACCGAGATCGTCATCATCGCTGCCGACCATGCTGACCGCCTCGAGCGCCTGCTCGGTGACGGTAGCCGCTGGGGAGCGCGTTTTCGCTTCGTGCTCGCGCGCGGGCACGAACGCCCGAGCCTGATCTGGTCGCGGGTGAGTGTGGGCCGCGACGAGCCCCTGTTGCTGTTGCGCGGCGATCTGCTGCGCAGCCCGGCGGTGGCCAACTTCCTGCGCGCCGCGCAGGGTCGGGTCGGCGAGCTGGTCTATGGGCTCGGCACTGATCCGCGCGGGGCGCTGATCCTGCTGCGCCCAGGGCAGACCGAACCGGGCGCGTTGCTCGATCTGCTCGATATCACGGCATCTCACCGACCGTCAGACGATCAGGCGCTGGCGTTGCCCGATCTCGAGGTCCGCATGCTGGACAGCCTCGCTGCCTATCATCGCGCTTGCCTGGATCTCGTCTCGGGGCGGATCAACGGCCTCGCGCCGGGCGGGGTGGAGCTCGCGCTCGGGCTTTCGGTTGGGCCACGCGCCCAGGTTTCTCCGCGCAGCCTGAAGCAGGGGCGCGCGTACGTCGGCGACAATAGCCGTGTCCACCCCGAGGCCGAGCTGCTCGGCGACGTAATGATCGGGCAGGATGTGGTGATCGATCGGGCCGCCATCCTTTACGACTGCGTGATCCTGCCGCACAGCTATGTGGGGGAGATGCTCGAGGTCAATGATGCCATCGTCGCCGGCGATACCCTGATGCGCGTCGATACGGGGGTCGTGCTGACCATCACCGATGCCTTTCTGCTTGGACGCCTCGGGCCCGCGTCATCGATTGACATCGGGGACTGGCCGAGTCGATCGGCCGGGGCCGTGCTGTTGGTCTGCTCACTACCCCTCTGGGTCCTGGCACTGCTCGTCGCCGCACTCGCTACCGAGCGCGACGCGCGTGGCAAGCGCCCCGCCTTGCTTGGCAAGGAGCGACTGATCGGAAACCGCAAAGCTGTGCGTCCCGGGTTGGTCGAGGGTGAGTTCATCAGCTGGCGCATTCGGACCCAAGCACCGGTGCTCGCGCTGCTGCCGCGGCTGTTCGCCGTGGTGAGGGGCGATCTGCGGCTGCTGGGCGTCTCACCGCTCACGCCTGCGGAGTCCGAGTCCCGGACCGAGGAGTGGCAGCACGTGCGCGATCAAGCGCTAGTGGGGCTGATCGGCCCGACCCAGCTGATGCTCTCCGAGCGGGCGTCGCTCGACGAGCGCCTGATGAGCGATGCCTTTTATGTCGGACAGCGTCATTGGCGCAAGGACCTACGGCTGCTAGGTGAGGCGCTGCGAGCCCTGGTCAGTGCGCAAGCCTGGCACCGCTCGAGC
>NZ_JBUDPI010000402.1:0-3141 GCF_054919635.1 Halochromatium sp.
ATGGTCCGGGCGACCTTCAGGATGCGATGGTAGGCACGTGCGGAGAGCGCAAGCTGCTGCATGGCTTGTTGCATGAGCCGCTGGCCGTCTCTGCTCAAGGCACAATCGCGCTCGATCTCGCGCGGCCCTAGCGCGCTATTGGGCTTGTTGCCGGCGCGCGCCAAGGCGCGCGCGCGCGCAGCCTCTACCCGTTGTTTGACGATCGCGCTCGACTCAGCCGCATCCGCGGCTCTGGAATCGGTTGCCTGCAGCTGCTCGGGGGGCAGCCGCGGTACCTCGACATGCAGGTCAATCCGATCCAGCAAGGGTCCTGAGAGGCGGGCACGGTAGCGTGTAACCTGCTCCTGGGTGCAGCGACAGCGGCCGCTGGGGTCGCCCAAATAGCCGCAAGGGCAGGGATTCATCGCCGCAATCAACTGGAATCGAGCCGGAAGCTCGGCGCTCCGGGCGGCGCGCGAGATCAGGATCTGGCCGGATTCGAGCGGCTCGCGCAGCACCTCAAGCACCCGCCGATCGAACTCCGGTAGCTCGTCCAGAAATAGCACCCCATGATGCGCAAGCGAGATCTCCCCAGGCCGTGGGTTAGAGCCGCCGCCGACCAAGGCGATCGCGGAGGCGGTGTGATGGGGTGCTCGGAATGGGCGCTGACGCCAAGATAGCGGCGTTGCGCTGGCATGCCGGCTGACTGAGTGGACTGCGGCGACCTCGATGGCCTCGGCCTCGCTCAGGCTTGGGAGTATCCCCGGTAGGCGCGATGCGAGCATCGACTTCCCAGTGCCCGGAGGGCCAAGAAACAACAGACTATGCGCGCCCGCGGCAGCAATCTCGAGCGCGCGCTTGGCCTGAGCCTGACCGCGCACGTCGGCAAGGTCCAATTCGATCGCAGGTGCTGCCGATGCCTCGACATACGGACAGCTGCTGAGTGTGCCCAATCCATTGAGGTGCTCACAGACATCGAGCAGTCGGTCGGCAGGCAAGACCTCCAGGCCGCTGACCAGCGCGGCCTCGGCGGCGTTGGGTCGCGGCAATACCAGCGCGCGGCCGGCATTACGGGCCGCGAGGGCCGCTGGCAGCACGGCATCGACTGGTCGCAGCTCCCCACTCAACGCCAGCTCACCGAGGAACTCGTGCTGGGTCAAGGGCTCGGACCGGATCTGTCCCAACGCCCCAAGGATGCCAAGGGCGATCGGCAGATCGAAACGGCCACCCTCCTTCGGCAGGTCGGCCGGCGCTAGGTTGATCGTCACGCGCCCCGGAGGAAAGTCGAAGCGACTATTGGCCAGCGCCCCGCGCACCCGATCCTTACTCTCTCGGACGGCCGCCTCAGGGAGTCCAACAATCGATAACGACGGCAAGCCGATGCTGGCATGGACCTCAACCGTGACGGCTGGCGCCTGGATGCCAACCCGCGCGCGACTGTGAAGAACTGCGAGGCCCAAGAGGATATCGCCGCTATGCGCCGAAGCTCAGTGCTTAGGCGCTTGGGGCGTCGGCAGTGTTACCGGGAGCTGGTTGGTCACTTGCCGCTGTCTCAAGTGCGGCGACGCGTTTCTCGAGCGCGGCAAGCTTTGCCCGCGAGCGCGCGAGCACTGCGGCTTGGACGTCAAATTCCTCGCGTGTGACCAGGTCGAGACGCGCTAGGCCTGCCTCTAGCGTTGCGCGGAAGCTGCGGTTGAGATCTTCTTGCAACACCTGAAGGCCCTTGGGTGCGTGGTCTGCGAGGCGGCGCGCAAGGTCGTCAATCTGTTTCGGGTCGAGCATTGGGGGTCACCAACAAAGCGGGGTCATCATTCAACTCATTATAGGGCTTCAGAGATTCAAGCGTCTGCTCCAGAGTCTGCCCTGAAATAGTGCGTCTCCCCCTGGGCGTCGACGGCTTGTTGCACCTGGCTGGTGCATCTAGTAAGTAGCAATTCTACAACATTTCACCCAAATCCGTTGTCTTTTGGGTACATAAGCTCTTTGGCATACAAGCTGCTTAGTTCTTCCTGACTGTGATTATGCAATCGGCACGATCACCACGCAGGGCGGTCGTCTCGCCCGTCTACGACATGAACTGAGGTAACTCGACGATGAAAAAACAGAGCTTAGGAATGGTGGCCGCATCTGGCGCCCTGCTATCCGCTTCGCTGCTCGTCTCAGCACCGGCTGTCGCCCAGGGCCCCTGGTCGTACAGCGCTAACATTGGCGCCGTCTCTAACTACATCTGGCGCGGTGTGACCCAGACCGGCGATCAAGCCGCGGTGCAAGGCGGTCTTGATGTCGCGCACGAGAGCGGCTTCTACGCAGGAACCTGGGTCTCTAACATCGATTGGGGTACCCCTGATCCAAACTACGAGCTCGACCTCTACGCCGGTTTCGGTGGAGCCATCAACGACGATGTGAGCTATGACATCGGCGCCATCTACTACGCCTATCCTGATGGGCGCGATGTCGACTTTGCCGAGCTCTCGCTCAGCGGCTCCTTTAAGTGGTTCACGCTCGGTGTCGCCTACACCGTCTATGGCGAGAACGATGACGGGCTGTTCGACGACGGCGATCTCTACTACTTCGGTGGTGCCGACTTCGCGCTGCCATACGACTTCGGGTTTAGCCTTCGCGCTGGCTACTACCAGTTCCGCAACGACGACATCGTCGTCGGCACCATGACCGATGCGGCCGGTAATATCATCGATCTGACTGAGACCGCAAACTACTGGAATTACGGCGCATCGATCACTCGCGATGCCGGTGATTTCGGTACCTTCAGCTTCAACTGGGACCAGAACAACGGAAAGATGGACGTCGGCTACGACACCGATCCGAAATTCTGGGTTGGCTGGAACAAAGAGTTCTGATCGATTGGCTCGCCATTTGCTAAGACGTGCTACAGCGCTACCGTACAAGCGCGTAGCGGCAATGGCCGAATTGCCATCGTCTAACGCGGCTGACCATCTACAGGTCAGTCGCAACCCATCCAACGGAGCAGACTCATGAAGCTGGTTGCTGCCATCATCAAACCCTTCAAGCTCGATGACGTGCGTGAGGCGCTTGCCGATATCGGCGTCTCGGGCATCACCGTCATCGAGGTCAAGGGCTTCGGTCGGCAGAAGGGCCACACCGAGCTCTATCGCGGCGCCGAGTACGTCGTCGACTTCCTGC
>NZ_JBUDPI010000403.1:0-3139 GCF_054919635.1 Halochromatium sp.
AACAGACACAGGCACTTGCATACACGCCGAAGCGGTCAACTGCTCTTTCTAGGTTTAAGCCAGTTGGCGCAGTCCAGCGCGCCATTGCGGGGGTTGGTGAGTTGGCCCGGTTTCTGCTCGCCATTGGCTGTGCAAATCAGCTTGGCCACGCCCTGCCGCGACAGTCCCTCTGGATAGCGCCCACTGCTTCTGTGCGCATTGCGGCCGCCAAGCGCAAGCCATGACGAACGGAGGATTCCATGCTCAGAAGCCTCGCCGAGCCCGAGGGATATCGGCTTGAAGCGCTCGATGGTGACATCGGCCGTTGCCACGATTTTCTGTTCGATGACGAGCTCTGGACGCTGCGCTACATGGTGGCCGATACCGGTGGCTGGCTGTCTGGCCGCAAGGTATTGATCTCGCCTGTGCAGCTCGAATCGCCGGACTGGGAACGGCAGCGGATGCCCGTGAACCTGACCAAGGCCCAGATCGAGCAGAGCCCATCGTTGGATCGTGATGCGCCGGTCTCGCGGCGCTACGAGCAGCTCTACAACGAGTTTCATTCGCTGCCGAGCTATTGGCTGGGTAGCGGCCTTTGGGGTGACTTCCCGATACCCGCGAGCCTGACAGCGACGCAAGAGGTGCGTATCGAGCCGTTGCCGACAACGAGCGGTGCGGCGGTCGAAGATGAGGCGTTGGCGGATACCGATCTTGAAGAGGTGGACGACGTCCATCTGCGCTCAGTTCGCGAAGTGACGGGCTATAGCGTCATCGGCCAACGCACCGCAGACGACGGTGGCGGTATCGACAAGGTCGGCCGCGTCGTCGACCTCATCGTCAATGACAGCAGCTGGGCGCTGCGCGCCTTCATCGTCGACAGCTCCCGGCTGCCGTTGTCGAAGAAGGTCCTCCTTCCCGTGGACGCGGTCGCCGAGATCGACTGGGCCTCGCGCCAGGTCATCACCGATGTCCCTGCCGAGCGCATCGAGGAGGCGCCGCCGTTCGACCCGAGCGAGCCGATCAACGAACGCCTTGAGTCCGTGCTCTATGACGTTTACGGGCGGCCACATCCGAGCCCCTGAGGCGGCACGAGCCAAGCATGCAGCCTGAGCCGCGCTCGACTGACCACTGCGATTCATTCAACACCGGCGGTCTTTCTGGTCGAGCCCTAAACGGTCCCTGAGCGGTCCCTGAGCGCTCCTGGCGCAACGACTCATCGTTCAATTCATCGTCCACTGATAAGGAGACTCCTCATGAACAAGCGCTGGATTCGACGCCTCCTGCTGACCCTGGTTGCAATCGCCGTCATTGTGCCGGCGGTGATGGCCACGGGCTGGGTTGGCACCGAGACCATGATTGAAGAAACCTCGGATGCGGAGTTCTGCACCAGCTGCCACACCATGGAGCCCTTTGCCACCTCGCATGCGCAGGACGTCCATGGCGGCAACAACCCAGGCGGCGTGGTCGCCCATTGCACGGATTGTCATCTGCCACATGAGAGTGCGGCGCAGCATCTGTTTGCGAAGGCGAAGACCGGTACGCGCGATGCCATTGCCCAGGCGATCTATCCGGTCCACAAGCCCGATTGGATCGCGGATCTCGAGGAGCGTGACGAGTACGTCTACGACTCTGGCTGTCTCAACTGCCATGCGGCCTTGAAGGATGCGACCAGCGATGATCCAGCGGCACTGGCTGCACACAAGGCCTATTTCGGCGGAGACGTGGGCGAGGGCTGCGTGAGCTGCCATGAGCAGGTTGGTCATAAGAACCTGCGGGTCATGCTCGATGCCCACTTCGACGAGGTCTCGCTCACAGAGCTGCCTGGAGACAGCGACGGCGCGGCGGTTGATCCGCCGACCACGGGTGACGGGCCGGCCACCGAGCAAAGCGCCACTGACACCGACAAGGAAGGTGCCTGAGTCCCATGGCCTATGAGCTTGATCCCGAACAGCCGCTAGACGCCGAGATCCGTCGTATCGCCACCGACCTGCTCGACCACGCGCTTGCGCAGATCGACAGCGCCGAGGACGCCCCGCATGAGGCCGTGCATGAGGTGCGCAAGGACTGCAAGAAGCTCCGAGGCCTGCTGCGGCTCGTGAGACCGGCGGCACCCGAGCTCTACGAACAGGAGAATGCGGCATTCCGCGATGCCGCCGCCTCGTTGTCGGTGCTGCGTGATGCCGAGGCGGCGATCGAGACCTTCGATGCCTTGATCGATCATTTCCGCGACAACCTTGATCCAGACGCGCTGGCATTGCTGCGGCAGCGACTCGAGGACCACAAGGCCAGCGTCGCGGCTGGCTCTGAGCCGCTTGGGGATCAGCTTGCTCTGACCCGCGCCGCCCTGGTCGCCGCCCGTGAGCGCGTCCCGGATTGGGGGTTTCCATCAGAAGCGGCCGATGACGCGGGTTGGGCCCTGATCGGCCCCGGCCTGCGCAAGACCTACAAACGCGGGTATCGGGCCATGCACGCGGCCTATGCAGAGCCCAGCGTGACGGCGTTTCATGAATGGCGCAAACGCGCCAAGTATCTGCGCTATCAGCTCCGGCTCGTGCGCGCGGGCTGGCCACGCGTGCTCAAAGCGATGCATCGGGAGGTGAAGGACCTCGGCGACTTGCTTGGCGATGATCATGATCTGGCGGTGCTGGAGCAGATCATCGAGGAGGCCGGGGAGCTCAATCCGACCCACGATGACGAGCAGATCCTGCTCGCGCTCGCCGCGCAGCGAAGCGCGCAGCTGCGCAAAGCGGCCTATTGGCTGGGCTGGCGCTTGTACGCGGAGAAACCGAAGCATCTCGACCGACGGATGCAGCGCTACTGGCAAGCCGCGCGAGCTGTGACTGATACCTGACCAAGGCACAGTCGGGGCCTGCGCGGCAAGCCTGATTGATTCTTGAAACCGACGGGGCTACGGCGTCTTAGCCGGCGACGCTGAGACGCAATGCCCGTCACTAGCTGATCGCGGAGGACCTATGTTTCTCAAGCACAAATCCACTGGAAAGCTGATGCAGGTCGTTGAGCTGCAAGACCTGATGAATCCAATGCATGAGCAGGCCGTGATGCGGCTGCATTATGGCGAGGAAGCGCAGGACCCGGAAACCGTCGACAAGCAGGAGCTTCAGTTTCCATCCGGCGAAGCGCTGCCGCGTGCCTGGACCGA
>NZ_JBUDPI010000404.1:0-3131 GCF_054919635.1 Halochromatium sp.
GCAGCGCCTTCGTCGTCAGTGCCCTGCTGACGGCGCTGCTTGCTCGTGGGCGCCTGTCGCTGTTGCACGTGCTTGACCATCCGAACGAGCGCTCGCTCCATGAGCGACCAACGCCCCGCAGTGGCGGCATCGCGTTACTCGGCGGCATCGCGGCCGGGCTCCTGGTGGGGATGTTGGCCCTGCAGCTTGCGAGCGGCACCCTGCAGATGGCTCCGTCCCCATCGTGGCACGCCCTACCCTGGCTCGGCGCCGCCCTGCTGCTGGTTGCGACCATCTCCCTGTGGGACGACCGCATCGGGCTCTCACGCCGACTGCGCCTGCTGGCCCACTTCGTTGCCGCCCTCCTGCTCTGGATGGGCGGACTGCGTTGGGACCAGCTCGGACTGCCGGGCCCCGTCATCGCGCTGCCGATCCTGCTCGCGCTGCCGCTGACGATTCTCTACAGTATCTGGATGCTCAATCTCTACAACTTCATGGACGGCATGGACGGTCTCGCCGGGAGTATGGCGGCCATTGGCTTCGCGGGCCTCGCCGTGCTCGGCCTCAGCGCCGGCGACCTGGTCTACGCCGCCTGCTGCACTGCCATCGCCGCGGCCGCTGCCGGCTTCCTGACCGGTAACTGGCCGCCGGCGCGCATCTTCCTTGGCGACGTGGGCTCTTCTAGCCTTGGGCTGCTAGCGGCGGGCTGCACACTCTGGGGTGCCAGCGCGGGGCTCTTTCCGCTGTGGATCGGCTGGCTGATCTTCTCACCCTTCATCGTCGACGCGACCTGGACCCTGCTGCGTCGCGCCAGCAATGGTGAACGGATCTGGGAGGCGCACCGCTCCCATCACTACCAACGTCTGGTGCTTGCCGGCTGGGGTCATCGTCGCACCCTCCGCTGGGCCCTGGTGTTGATCGCTGCAGTGACCGCCAGCGCCCTGGCAGCGACCCGGCTGAGCACCCAGGAGCAATGGCATTTGATCGGCGGTTGGGCCGTCATCTTCGTCCTGATGCATCTGCGCGTCGGCCTGGCCGAGCGCGTCCAGCGCGGCTGACCGCGAATGGTGACGCGCTGGTACGAGCGGCTGCGCTCCCGCTTTCTGGCCTTTCTCCATGACCTGGTCTGGGTGCCCATCGCCTGGATGGGCGCCTACTGGATGCGCTTCAATCTCGGCGACGTGCCACCCGAGTTCTTGACCGCGGCCTGGGACCTGCTGCCGCTGGTGATGCTGATCTGCGCGATCGTCTACTCGTCGTTCGGGCTCTACCGCGGCGTTTGGCGTTTCGCCTCGCTCCCAGACCTCTCCAGGATCGCCCAAGCCGTCACCGTCACCACCTTCCTCGTGGTCCTCACGCTCTTTCTGCTCAGCCGTAACCAGTTCCTGCCCCGCTCCGTACCACCGCTGTTCCTGGTGTTTCAGTTGATCGGCCTGGCCGGCCCGCGCCTACTCTATCGCCGGCTCAAGGACCATAGCCTTGGGCTACATCCCGGCGAGCGCGTGCTGGTCGTCGGCGCGGATCGGGCCGGCGAGATGCTGGTGCGCGACATGCTTCGCGACCGCAGCCGCCAGTACAACCCAGTGGCCTTCGTCGATGACAAGCTGCGCCGCCAGGGGGGCGACATCCACGGCGTCCCGGTCAAGGGCAGCTCGGCACAGATCCCGGCCTTGGTCGACTCGCTCGCCATCGACCTGATCATGCTCGCGGTGCCGGCTGCCTCTGATGCGCAGATGCAGCGCCTGGTCGAGCTCTGCGAGCGGACTGGAAAGCCGTTCCGCACCGTTCCCCAGCTCAAATCGGTACTGTCCGGCGCGGTCACGATTAACCAGCTACGGCCGGTCTCGATCGACGATCTGCTCGGGCGCAATCCGGTGCAGCTCGATTGGGCGGCGATCCGAGCCAGTCTCACCGATCGCGTGGTGCTGATCACGGGCGCCGGCGGCTCGATCGGCTCCGAGCTCTGTCGCCAGGTCATCGCCGCCCGCCCAAGACGCCTGTTGTTGGCTGACAACAGCGAGCTTAACCTCTACCGGCTCGATCTGGAGCTAGCGGCCCGGGTCGATGCGCCTGAGCTCGGGCTCTACCTCGATGATGTGACCGATCGGGTGGCGATGGAGCAGCTGTTCGAGCGCGAGCGCCCACAGACGGTTTTTCATGCCGCCGCCTACAAGCACGTGCCTCTACTCGAGTCTCAGGTCCGCGCCGCGATACGCAATAATCTGCTCGGCACCGAGACGGTCGCCGATTGCGCCGACCGCTATGGCTGCGAGCGTTGTGTCCTGATCTCAACCGACAAGGCGGTCAATCCAGCCAATGTGATGGGCGCCTCAAAGCGCGCCGCCGAGATGATCTGCCAAGCGCGGGCGCAGCGCTCGCGCACCTGCTTCATCACCGTGCGCTTCGGCAATGTGCTCGGCTCCGCCGGTAGCGTCGTTCCGCTGTTTCGCGCCCAGATCGAGCAGGGGGGGCCCGTCACCGTGACCCATCCTGAGATCGAGCGCTTCTTCATGACCATCCCGGAGGCCTGCCAGCTGATCATGCAGGCCGCCTTGATTGGCACCGGCGGCGAGATCTTCGTGCTCGACATGGGGGAGCCGGTCAAGATCCGCTATCTGGCCGAACAGATGATCCGGCTCGCCGGGCTTGAACCTGACCAGGATATACGCATCGAATATGTTGGATTGCGCCCGGGCGAGAAGCTCTATGAGGAGCTGTTCTATGAGCGCGAGGACCTCCTGCTGACCGAACATGCAAAGATCCACGCCGCACGGCGACTCGCAGTCGATGTCGGCTCGGTTGACGACGCGTTAGAGCGCCTCCGGGCTGTGATCGCTACCCAGGGCGGTGCAGCTGACGACGCAGACCCACTCATCAGCGTGTTACGGGAGTTAGTCCCTGAGTGGCAGTCCTCCGCGCTGCCGATCCATGCGCAGCAAACGCTGCGCGCGGCGCAAACGATGACGGTACATGGGCGCTAACCGGCGCTTTAAGAGAGCTTAAGATGATGCAACAGGCATTGGCACGAGAGCCCCAATTGAATCCGGTCGACGAGCTCGACGCCGACGATGTCGCGATCGCGCCCGAGCCGGAGCCAGAGCCGGAGCCAGCTCTCCTCGCCGATCCAGCAGCTACCGGTCCAACCCCCGAGC
>NZ_JBUDPI010000405.1:0-3122 GCF_054919635.1 Halochromatium sp.
TCGATCATTGTCGATAGTGTTGACACGGGTTTTGTGAGAGCGGTTCCTGCTAGCCAATGGCGAATTAGCTCTCATGATGCGACTCAATATGGCTCTCGTTTACTTGCAGAAATCATTCCTGACCTTAGGTTTCCCTTTCCGAAAAGCATTTACGCAGTCCATGATTGCATCCGCTTTTTTGTTGCTGATCGGCCAAACGCTATCATCCTTGACTTCTTTTGTGGAAGTGGGACCACCCTGAATGCAGTCAACCTGCTCAATGCCAGCGACGGTGGCCAGCGCCGCTGCATCCTGGTCACCAACAACGAGGTCTCGGGCGACGAGGCCGAAGCCATGCGCGCTCGCGGATTGCAACCGGGCGATCAGGCTTGGGAAGCTCAGGGTATCTGCCGCTCGGTGACCTGGCCGCGCAGCCAATTCACTATTCGCGGACAACGCGATGATGGCACCCCGCTACCGGGTGACTATCTGACCGGCGGCACGGTCGAGCGCGAGCGCCCGCGTCGCATCATCCATATTGGCTTCGTCGATCCGGCCGCACTCAACACCGCTACCCGCAAGAAGCAACTGGTCGCGCTGCTGCCCGACCTGCCGCAAAACCTCGTGACGCCCGACAACCCCTACATCGTCTCTGAGGAGCATTCCACCAGCGTCCTGTTCCACGAGGAAGCGGCTTCAGCGTGGCTAGAGGCTCTAGAGGGTCAAGATCAGATTTCCGACCTCTACATTGTCGCGACGACCAAGGCGGTCTTCGATCGGATCAAGTCAGAGGTGCAGAACCTGCTTGGCCCCTTGCAGATCACCGAGGAAGAAAAGCGCCCGCTCGCCGAGGGCTTCGCCGCCAATCTCGCCTATTTCCGCCTCGACTTTCTCGATCAGGAGCGGGTCGCGCTCAAACGCGCCTTTCGCGAGATCCTGCCGTTGCTCTGGCTGAAGGCCGGGGCCATTGGGCCGCGACCGGAGTTGCCCACCGAAGCGCCCGATCCCGACTTCTTCGCACCACCGGAGAACCCCTTCGCGGTCCTAGTCGATGAAGGCGCCATGCAACCCTTGCTGCAGGTTCTGGATGGCCGCACCGATCTGCGCCTGCTATTCATCGTCACCGATGCCGAGGAGGCCTTCCAGGAATTGGCCGCCGAGGCACGCGCTCGCCTGGCCGGCTCGACTCCGGCCTTGGAAACGGTGCAGCTCTACCGAGATTACCTCGAGAACTTCCTGATCAACATCGATCCGACTCAGGCCGCGCAGCGGGAGGCTGGGGGATGAAGTTCGAGCTGTTCGACTTCCAGCAGACCGCGCTCGAGCAGTTACGCGTGCGAGTCGGGCAAGCGCGCGCACTGGCCAGCCCGCAGGATCCGCAGGCCATCTCCTTCTCGGCGCCCACCGGCAGCGGCAAGACCGTGATCATGGCCGCGCTGTTCGAGGACATCCTGTTCGGCGCGCTTGGCCTGGAGGCCCAACCCGATGCGTCCATCCTCTGGCTGTCCGACATGCCAGAGCTGAACGAGCAGACGCATAAGCGTATCAACCAGGTCTCGGATCGCATCGGCGAGCAACGCCTACTGACCATCGATGCCGATTTCGATCGCGAGCGCCTGGAGCCGGGCGTGATCCACTTCATCAACATCCAGAAGCTCGGCAACGACAAGCGCCTGACCCGCCGCGGTGACAGCCGCGCTTACCCGATTTGGAGCACGTTTACCAACACCGCCCGCTCAGCCCCGGAGCGCTTCTATCTGGTCATCGACGAAGCGCATCGCGGCATGACCAGTGCCCGCAACCGCAACGAAGCCCGCACCCTGGTGCAACGTTTCCTGCTGGGGCATGCCGCTAGCGGCCTGATCCCGATGCCGTTGGTGATCGGTATCTCAGCCACGCCTAGACGCTTCATCGATCTGCTTGAGCAGGCACCGCACAGCCAGCACAAGGTCACCGTGCCGGTGGCCGATGTGCGCGCCTCGGGCTTGCTGAAGGATCGGGTGCCGATTCACCACCCAGACCAGACGGGCGACGCGGAGATGACGCTGCTCGAAGAGGCCGCCCGCACCTGGATGAGGATGCGCCGCGCCTGGCACGCCTACTGTTTAGCCGAGCAAGAGCCGCAGCGGGTCTGGCCGGTGCTAGTGGTGCAGATTGAGAACGGCAGCGAGAACCAGACCTCGCGCACTGATCTAGCAGCCGCCCTTGCCGCCATAGAGCGCGCCATCGGCGAGCCCCTGCGCGAAGGCGAGGCGGTGCATGCGCTACATGACTGCGGCGACCTGGCGATCAGTGGTCACAACATCCGTCGGGTGGATGCCTCGCGCATCGATGAGAACAAGGACATTGGCGTGGTCTTCTTCAAGACCAGTCTGTCGACCGGCTGGGATTGCCCGCGCGCCGAAGTGATGATGTCCTTCCGCCGTGCTGAGGATCACACCTACATCGCGCAGTTGCTGGGACGCATGGTGCGAACGCCCTTGGCACGGCGCATCGAGCGCGACGCAACGTTGAACGACGTGCATCTGTTCCTGCCCCATTTCGACAAGGATGCGGTGGAGGCGGTGATTCAGGATCTCAACAATGTCGAGGAAACACCGCCGGCCGAGACCGGCTCCAGCCGCGAGCTGGTGATCTTGACCCGCCGGCCGGGCACTGAGGCGATCTTTGCCGCCAGCGAAGCGCTCAAGACCTATCGGGTCAACGCCGTGCGCGCCCAGAGCCCAATCCGGCGCTATGTCGATTTGGGACGGCGCCTGAATATCGACGCAATCGAGCCATCCGCCTGGAAGCAGGCCAAAGAGCAGATGATCGCCTGGATGCAACAAGCGGTAGAGGTATTGAAGGCCGACGGCCGCTATGCCAAGGCCGAGGCGGCGATCACGCGGGTGAAGGTGACCACCATCACTGCGGAGTCTGACCCGGATCATCCGGAAGTGCTTGGCAGCGGTCTAACCACCCCGGTGCGCGACTACGAGCTGGAGGCCTCCGAAGCCGACATCGAGCGCCAGTTTGCCGAGGCGGGCCGCCGGTTCAGCAACGCCTTGCATCAAGCCTATTGGGAAGCCCAGGCTGAGCGTGATGCCTTAGAGGTCAAGGTCGAAGTCATTGTGCTGAGCCGTCAGCCGCAAAGCATCGCCGAT
>NZ_JBUDPI010000406.1:0-3108 GCF_054919635.1 Halochromatium sp.
TCCAGCAGTACAGCAGTCCGGTCACCGCCAAGGGCGTCGAAGACACCAGCTTCTATCGCTGGCACCGGCTCAGCTCGCTCAACGAGGTCGGCGGCAACCCTGAGCGCTTCGGGCTCTCGCTCGAAAGCTTCCACCGCGCCAACGAGCGACGCCAAGCCCAATGGCCGCATGCGATGTTGGCCGGATCGACCCACGACAGCAAGCGCTCCGAGGATCTGCGCTCGCGTCTGCACGTCCTCTCCGAGCTGCCGCTCGCCTGGCGAGAGCATGTCGAGCGCTGGGCACAACTGAATCGACGCTTTCGCCGCAGCGGCGAGGGCCGAGACCCACTCGGCGCGGATGCGGTGATCTGGCCCGATGCCAACACCGAGTATCTGCTCTATCAGACCTTGCTCGGTGTCTGGCCCTTGCAGACACCCGACGACCGAGGCTGGCAACAGCTTCGCGAGCGCATCCAGGCTTATATGAGCAAGGCGGTCAAGGAGGCCAAGGTCCACACCGCCTGGACCAATGCCGACGCCGATTATGAGGCCACGCTCGAAGCCTTTATCGATGCCGTGCTCGATCGCGAGCGCAGCAGTGCCTTCTTCGAGGATTTCATCCCATTCCAGCAGCGCGTCGCCCAGCTCGGCCTGCTCAACAGCCTCTCTCAAACCCTGCTGCGACTGACCTCGCCGGGACTACCCGACCTCTATCAGGGCTGCGAGCTGTGGGACTTCAGCCTGGTCGATCCCGATAATCGCCGCCCGGTGGATTTCGAGCGCCGTCGCCATTGGCTCAGTGAACTCGATAGGCTTGCTGGCCTCGATGATGCCGGCGAGACAGCGGAAGGTCTCCCACAGCCACTGCGCTCACAGGCGCTGAGCTCAGGGTCAATGAGCAGGCAGACATCGAGCCAGCCGGCACTGAGCACGCAGGCGTTGAGCCCACAACCGTCGAGCGCACAGCAGCTGGGACCACAGGAGCTGAGCAACAACCTCAGCGACGGCCGCGCCAAGCTGTACCTGATCCGCCGCCTGCTGCTACTGCGCGAGCAGCTGCCCGAGCTCTTCGCCCATGGTGAGTACTCGCCACTGACCGTCGAAGGCCCGCATGCGCATCGCCTCTGCGTCTTCAGTCGCAGCCATCAGGGTCAGTCGGTGGTGGTCATTGCGCCGCGCCTGCTTGCGGGCCTGAGCGAGCTGGCCAACGTCGGTCACGACGATACCAATGAGCAGACGGCCAGCGAGCGCTCCACCACCGTCACCGCCGACGACTCCGGGCTCGGTCCCGATGCCGGCCACGACCATGATCCCGGCCCGTCCACCAACCCTCGTGCTACCGCCTCAAGCAACGGCTACATCGATCCATTGCAAGACCCCGGTTGGGACGAGACCTGGATCTCGATCCCGGCCGCGCGGCTCGAGGATGTCCTAGGCGGCATGGACAGCGGCGCTGAAAGCCGCGCAGAGAATCGTCCAGGGGGCGGCCTAGGGAACGGTCCAGAGACCAGCCCAGAGACCAGCCCCGAGCGCAGCACAAACGCGAGGCCAAACTGGCAGCTTGAGACCGAGCAGTACCAAGGCCGTCAAGCCCTTCGCGCTAGCAGGGTCTTGCGCCGATTCCCGGTCGGGCTGCTGAAGACCAGCGCGTTATGACCAGCCGATTGCGCTATGCCAGCCAAGCTCGTCAGGACGAGCCGACCGCGTGATCAGCAACCGCGTGCTCAGCAGCCGTCTTTCAGTCGAGAGCGCCAGCGTAGCGATCGATCGGTATCGACAATCATCGCCCCAGCCATTCAGGACACGCCGAGATGCCATCGAAGCAACCCTCTCTCCCCCAAGGCCCGCGCATCTACAACCTGTTCCCGACCCTGCTCGGTCCGGTCGAGCGCTGGACGGAGCGGCTGCCCGAGATCGCCCGGATGGGCTTCGACTGGGTCTTCGTCAATCCCTTTCACCTGCCGGGTGAGTCCGGAAGCCTCTATGCGGTCAAGGACTATTATCGCCTGCACCCAGCGCTGCGTGGCGAGAGCGACAGCGATGATGACGACGACGGCGACAACGGCGAGCGACTCAGGGCCTTCACCGCTGCCGCCAGCGACGCCGGGATCGGCGTGATGATGGATCTGGTCGTCAACCATACCGCGATCGACTCCGACCTGGTCCCCGAGCATCCGGACTGGTACGTCCATGACGACGACGGCTCGGTGCACTCGCCCTCGGCGACCGATCTCGACAACCCCGAGATCGTCACCGTCTGGGAGGACCTGGCCCAGCTCGACTACAGCGAGCGGCCCGAGCGCGAGGCGATGATCGACTTCTTCTCCGAGGTCATCCGCCATTACATCCAGCTCGGCTTTCGCGGCTTCCGCTGCGACGCCGCCTACCAACTACCCGGCAGGGTCTGGCAGATCCTGATCGAGCGCGCCCGCAACAGCGCACCGGAGACCAGATTCTTCGCCGAGACCCTCGGCGCGCCGCCCGACGACATCGAGCAGTTGCGACCGGCTGGCTTCGACTATCTGTTCAATAGCGCCAAATGGTGGGACTTCCGCGCCGACTGGCTACTCGATCAGTATCAGACGTTTCGCGATCTGGCCCCATCCGTCGCCTTCCCGGAGAGCCACGACACCACCCGCTTAGCCGATGACGCCGATGGCGACAGCCGCGAGTCGCGGTTCTGGTACCTATTCGCAGCGGTCTTCTCGACCGGCGTGATGATGCCGATCGGCTATGAGCTCGGCTTCCGCCGCGGTCTACACGTGGTCGAGACCCGCCCCGAGCACTGGGAGGAGCCGAGCTTCGACATCCGCGATTTCATCGCTCAGGTCAACGCCATGAAGGCCAAGACCCCAGTATTGAACGAAGAGGGTGCACAGGAGCGTTTCACCGCCGTCGACGAGCCGGTGGTTGGACTACTGCGACGCTCGCCCCGGCAGGCGCAGCACAGCGCCGTACTGATCAATCCGGACCCCGAGGAGACGCAGGAGTACAGCCGCGATCGACTCACCGAGGTCCGCGCCTGCGCTGCGGACCAGCTGCAGGAGATCACGCCAGCCTTCAACGCCAGCGCTGACGACGAGACGGACAACCCAGCTGAAAACCGGGCCGAGACCGAGAACTGTGG
>NZ_JBUDPI010000407.1:0-3093 GCF_054919635.1 Halochromatium sp.
CCACTTGAGTATGCCCGTCTCGCGGCCGATGCGCAGGCGCTCGGTGTTTGGCTGCGCGGCCATCAGCATGGGGTTGTTGAACATCGCAGCCAGGCCCTGGACCATCGGGTTGTCCACCATCAGTTTGGCTGTCAACGTGCCGTCGCCGTCGTTCTGGCTGTAGCTGCGCTCGATCATGGTGCCCATGGCCCCACCGAACATGGCGGCGGTGCCGGCAGCCTCGGCGGATGATTCGGCCGGTCCCGCGGTCCAGCCCTGCGGGGCCGGCGGGAAGGTCTCGCCGATCTGGCTGGACATGGCCTTGCGGATGTCCGTGATGGCGAATTCCAGTTCGGTGATGGCGGCACCTAGTTCGCCCGACTTATACAGCTCCAGCCCCTGCTGGATCTGCTCCTCCACAGGGTCGCCGAGGGCGGTCGCGGAGGCTGCGAGGGCAAGGGTCGTTGCGGCCGCGATTCCTGAGAGCTTTAGGTCGGTTAAGAACATGACGACTCCGATGGCGTTGATGTGATGCGGTTGGCCGAAGAGGCCGTAGTATGCCGCGGCGCGGACGATGGTTCGCGCCCGGAGGACAGCCGATGAACGGCCCAGCAAGGCTAAGCGGAGACCTGGTCCGGGTCAAGGTTCCTCGCGGCGGTTTGGGGTTCGGGCCGAGGGCCTAATACTCGACGAGCGTGCCGTCGTCCATGGCGCGCGAGATGACTTCTTATCGGCGAGTCGCGGGACACTATTCGCGTCCTCTTGGTTACGTCTCCCCAGCGCTAGTGGTTCGCCAAATGTGGCCTCCCGGCGGCCAATTGGATCCTGTAACGAATCGGTCTTATGCAAAAAACCGGTTCTTTGACGATCTGAGTATGTGGGGATTTGCTTGATGGCGATTTCTGACAGCAACTCTGTCTCCCGATGTGCCGCCTCAACGACCTGATCGACGACAGAGAAATGCTATGAAGAAGTCCGCCGGATACGTTGGCCACACGGGACTGAGTGTCCATGTTGCGGATCCAAAAAAGTTGTCAAGCGTGGGCCCGTACTCGATCATCATTCTGACGGTTACCACTGCGCGTCTCTGTCCTGTACGCAACAGCTCGATCAGGCGGCGCGATGCGTCATGGGCTGCGGAGCGCGGCGACGATGACATCGGTGTCTACGGCAAGAAACATGCGCTCGAGCAAAGCTTTGACTAATGAGGTCCGCAGTGTCAATTAACTGCAGCTTCTGTGGTTTGCTGCTCAGAAAAGTTTGTCATTGGAAACTAAGCGCGAGTAGCAGGGAGCGTGCGGCGAGACCGCGTATCAAAGAGGATCTACACTGGGTAATGTTGCAAACGTTGCCTTTTTCTTCTATACGTTGCATATACAACAGATGAGACAGGAGGATTCTTGGTCATGCAGGCCGCTGAGCAGAGCGTTCCCGATGCCCGAGCTGTGCTGGCCAAGGCGGTCGTCAATGCCGGCAAGGCCCTCGGGCTGTCCCAAGAACGGCTCGGTGAGATCATCGGGCGCGATCGAACCGCTTTCAGCCGCGGACTTGATCCAGCCAGCAAAGCCGGCGAGCTTGCGCTGCTGTTGATCCGCTGCTACCGCAGCCTCTATGCGCTGGTCGGTGGCGAGCAGGCGGCGATGCAGCATTGGGTGCACACGCCGAACGTGGATATGGGCGGCGTTCCGGCGGAGCAGATGCGTTCGGTGCAGGGACTGGTTCAGGTCGTTGAGTACCTTGACGCGTTGCGCGGTCACGGCTGAGCGGGTGCACCCGCCGACGCTGCTGCGCTTGGGGTCATGAGCGATCTTTGGTCCGCCTGCGAGCAGCGGCTTCAGATCGCGCCTCTGGGTGGAGTGCTGTGGCGTATCGTCGAGAGTCAACAGCAGATTGCCACGCTGTCCTTGGTCGACGATCTGGCCGAGCAAAACCTGCTTGAAGGGCTGCTGGAGCGTTCCAAGCCTAGCTTGCCAGCAGGATTCAAAGGGCTCCATTATCTGCTGTCGACGCCGTTTCGCTATCCACCGCTGCGCCATGGCTCACGTTTCGGCAGCCGCGCCGAGCCAAGTCTCCTTTATGGTGCTCGACGGTTGCCGACCTTGCTTGCTGAGGCCGCTTATTATCGCTTCGTGTTCTGGACCGGGATGACTACACCGCCACCGTCCGGCCAACTCCTGACTCAGCATAGCGTCTTCCGGGCTCGCTTCCATGGTCAGCGAGGCCTACGCCTCCAGAGCGCGCCTTGTGATGAGCATCGACCCCTGTTGCGTGATCCTCGCGATTACCGTGCGACCCAGGCGTTGGGCAGTGCGTTGCGAGCTGCCGGCATCGACCTGTTCGAGTTCGTCTCGGCACGCGATTCAGAACAGGGAATCAATGTCGCGCTGTTCCGGTCTGATGCGCTGGTCAGTCGGGCACCACTCGGCCTCAGCCGCTGGCTGTGCGAGACCACAACCGCCGCAGTCATCTTTGCGTCCGAAGGCGCGCACGAGCTGCATCGATTCCCGTTGCAGCAGTTTCTCGTCGATGGCTTGTTGCCGAGGCCAGCGACATGATGACGCTGTGTGTCCTCGTCGGTGATGCGCGAAACGTGACGGATGGAGCCAGCGGACGGACCCGAGCAACCGCTCTTGAGTTGGGCTAGGTATTGGCGATCATCTTACCCAGCGCAGGAGCCTATGACTGATCCCGGCAAGCAGTGCGTCATCGTCGGCCTCTCCGGCGGCGTCGATTCGGCGGTAGCGGCGCATCTCCTGTTGGAGCGGGGCTACCGGGTCGAGGCCCTGTTCATGAAGAACTGGGAGGAGGACGACGAGCCGGGTTACTGCGCCGCGGCTGAGGATCTGGCCGATGCCGAGGCGGTCGCCGAGCGGCTCGGCATCCGGTTGCATCGGGTCAACTTCGCGACCGAGTATTGGGACCGGGTGTTCGAGCATTTCTTGGCCGAGTACCGCGCGCTGCGCACGCCGAACCCGGACGTGCTCTGCAATAAGGAGGTCAAGTTTAAGGCGTTTCTGGATCATGCCTTGACCCTCGGCGCCGATGCGATCGCGACCGGCCACTATGCGCGCGTCGAGCATGATGGCGATGGCGCGCACCTGCGCCTCGCCATGG
>NZ_JBUDPI010000408.1:0-3085 GCF_054919635.1 Halochromatium sp.
AAAGCCAGCGTCTTCGAGCCAGCCGGCGAGCAGGTCGAGCAGCGGTCGATTGCTCTGATCGAAGCGCGGATTGACGCTGCTGACCGAGGGCACCGAGATCAGGCCCTCGAGCATCTGGCGAAGCGGCGGGGCAGCGGAGGCTGAACGCTGAGACATGGGGGCTCCTGAGCGGTTGGATGGTTGTCCCATCCCAAAGGCACTAAGATGGGGCGGAAAGACCCTCGCCTGCAAGCGCGGCCTGCGTCTTGCTCGAGCCGATTCTGCGAGAATGCGCCAAGCTTGCTCGCCACCCGCCCTCGAATTCTCCTCTTCATGTCGCTTTCATCAACCGCAAAGTCCGATCTCGAGTCCGCCCTTGGCCGCTACCGTGGCCTGTTCGATCAGCAGGTCGAGGGATGGGATGACTTCATCGCCGCCCTGATGCGGCCGCTGCCGACCTGGATCTGGGCCAATCCACTGCGCATCGACGGCCCGCGGCTGCTCGAGCTGATCGCCGAGGAGGGCGTGAGCGCCGAGCCGGTCCCTTGGTTGGCGCCCTGGTGGTCCTCGGTTGCATCGCGGGTGTCGCCGCGCGGCGTTGCCTCAACTGCGATCGCATTGCAGCTGCCGCCGGGCTACAAGGCCGGCCAGCGCTGGTGGTACTGCGCCGGTCTGGCCCATGCCCAGGAGGCCGTCTCACAGTTACCGGTGACATTGTTGGATGTGCAGCCTGGCCAGCGTGTGCTCGACCTCTGCGCAGCTCCCGGCGGTAAGACCGCGCAGTTGGCGTTGGCGTTGGGCAACCAGGGCACCTTGCTCGCCAATGATTTCGCTGCCGAGCGCATCTCGGCGCTGCAGGGCAATCTCGATCGGCTCGGCGTCATCAATTGCAGCACAACGCGCTGCGACGGCGGCAATTATCCGGCCGCAGCGGGTGGCTTCGATCGCATCCTGGTCGACGCCCCTTGCTCGAGCGAGGGCACGCTACGGCGCAATCCCAGCCTGGCGCAGCGCGGTCGCTGGGCGAGTAGCCAGACCGGTGGCTGGACCGGAGCCAGAGGCAGTGAACGAGCCAGCGATCGGACTAGCGGCCTGGCTAGCAACAGGGGCGGAGAGGCAGGCTGCGCCCACAGCGGCATCGGACCCGAGCGCTCGCTGCGCATGGCGGGTCGCCAGCGCGCGTTGCTGCGCAAGGCGGTTCAGCTATGCCGGCCTGGCGGGCGCATCGTCTATTCGACCTGCACCTTCGCGCCGGAGGAGAACGAGCTAATCGTCGCCGAGATCCTGGACGAGCAGCGCGGCAACCTCGCGTTGCTGCCCTGCGAGGTTCCAGGCCTGCGGACCGGGGCCGGTGTGACCCATTGGCAAGGCCGTGATCTCGACTCGAGTCTCGCGCGCTGTCTGCGCGTCTGGCCGCATGCGAACGATACCGGCGGCTTCTTCGTCGCCGTCCTGCAGAAGGCCCCCCAGGCCCCGGGGCTGGGCATCTCCGAGCCAGCCTCGCTGCAGTTGGATGCTGAGGATGATCACTGGCTACAGGAGTTGAGCGAGCACTACGGACTGCCGGCATCGGCGATCGCCGGCTGCCGCTTCCATCGCCAGACGCGCCGCGGGCTGCATCTGCTGGCGGCGGATCACCAACCGCCAGCAGCCCCGAGGCCGCAGGGTAGCGGGCTGTTCGCTTACCGCACCAATATCCGCCCGCCGAAGCTCACCACGGGCGCGGCGCTGCTGCTCGGCTCGACGGCCACCCGCCAGACCCTTGAGCTCAGCACAGAGCAGCGCGATTGTTATCTGCGCCGCGAGCTGTTCCCGCTGAGCCCAACGCCGGCAGGCGACTGCCGACCGGGTCAGGTGCTGGTGCGCTACCGCGGCGTTTCGCTCGGGGTTGCGGTGCTGCATCGCTCAGGAGACCTGGAGAGCCTGTTCCCGAGCCGCTGGAGCGGCCGTACCGCTGGCGCTGAAGCCTCGGGCTGAGGGCTTGGTTTGACGCCCTGGATTGACGCCCTGGCTTGATTTGGTGTTTATACCCAAAGCACGCCAATTGTCGGCACGACATAGCGGAGGGTCGGGTGGCGGCGAGCGGGGGTGTCGACGGCATGGATGCCGTCGTCAAGCCTCCAAGGACGGATTCACGGCGTCCCCCGGTCGACGCTGCCCGACCCGGAGTGGGCTCGAAGCGCCGAAAACTGATCTGCGATGGGTACATCTAGCCGTCATCTTGTCAGGCTACTTTGCGTCTGTTTCCCTAGATGCGCGATCCTGGCCACTCTTTTTTGCCGTGATGTCCGCGCAGCTGCGAGCGCACGTTCCTGACCGAAGACCCTGAAATGACATCGAAGAAGCCGAAGATTCCGCTGATCTGGCGTGCCGATCCGAACAAGACGGTCAGCGAAGACCTGAGCGAGCCGAATCGGGCCGTCGTCGATGAGTTCGCGCGACTGATCAAGGCCGGCGCACGCGACACCGTCATCAAGGCGGTTCGCCGGATGCCGCCGCCGAATATGGTCTCGCTGTTCGTGCATCTGCCGCTCAAGCACGCCCGCAAGCTGACCGGCTGGCTGGATCAGCCGCAGCTGCGCATCATCGCTGAGCTGAATCCCTCATTCCGGGCGGCGCTGCTCGATGATGTTGCGGTGCAGCGGTTGGTCGACGTGCTCGACGGCTTCGAGCCCGAGGAGGCAGCCGATGCCCTTGATGATCTCCCGGACGAGGTCGCCGAGCAGGTGCTGCCGCGGCTACAGGAGCGCGAGACGATCGAGGCATTGCGCGGCTACGGCGAGGAATCGGCTGGCAGCATCATGAGCCGCAAGTTCGTCGCGGTGCCGGTCGACTGGACAGTCGGCCAGGTCACGGCCGATATCCGCGCCAATGCCGAGGCCATCGAGAAGCTCTACGCGGTGAACGTGGTCGATGCTGAGCAGCATCCGATCGGCTATCTGCGCCTGCGCGATCTCCTGCTGGCGCCGAAGGAGACGCCGGTCCGGCAGATCATGCAGACCGATTTCGTTGCCGTGGGTCCAGAGACGGATCAGGAAGAGGTGGCGCGGTTTGCGGATCGCTATGAGCTCTCGGTGGTCCCGGTGGTTGATCGAGACGGTCGTCT
>NZ_JBUDPI010000409.1:0-3082 GCF_054919635.1 Halochromatium sp.
GGAGTCGCTCAGCGGTGCGCGAGCCTTAGCTGCTGCCGCACTTGCCCTCGCCACACTTGCCTTCGCCGCCATCCTTGGAACCGCATTTGCCTTCCCCGCACTTGCCTTCGCCGTCATCCTTGGCGCCGCACTTGCCCTCGCCACAGCTGCCTTCGGCCAGCTGCAGATAGCCGCTCTCGAGCTGTTCGGTGACGAAGGGGTTGTCGCCGGCCTGGGCCAGATTGGCGACGCTCAGGCTGCCGACGAGGGTGGCGCCGGCCATCAGGGCAGCGGGGGTCATGATCTGCTTGGACATGGAAACACTCCGAAAGACATAGGGTTCATAGACTGATCGCCCTGACGGCAGCCCCGGTCGGCTTGCACTGGGTCACTTGCCTGGGTCACTTGCACTGGGTCAGTGGCTCTCACTCGCTAAGGACCGCGGTGGTCGGTGGAATCTTTCAGCCGCTGTTGATGCCGATGGGCTGATCACACGCACGGCCTGCATCGAGGTGCGCGATCGCTGAGGATGACGCTTTGATGAAGCCCTAGACTGAAACGCCCGGGGTGAGCCTAGCGTTGATCGCTGGCTGCAATGATCTTGCGCCTGAGCCGGTCCGTTCTCGGTAGAGTCCTGTCAGTGAACATCCTAACCGAGGGCCGAAGAACAGTATGCAAGCCACCACCCCATCGCACTTTCCTGACCACGACCTGGAATCGGCGCCGAAAGACGCCAACGACTCGAGGCCCTGCGGCGCTTCACCACTGCGGTCGTGGAGGCGCGTGGCTGGGTCGATGCGGCAGACGTCACTGCCTTTCAGGAGGCCGGCTTCGACCCGCAGCAGGTCCTGGAGGTGATCCTCGGGGTCGGCATGAAGACCCTGTCGAACTACACCAACCACATCGCCGGTACCGAGCTGGATGCCGCTTTTCAGCATCGTGCCTGGCCGGCGAGTGAGGCCGATGCCTGAGGGGGCCGGGGTGTCGAAAAGCCGAGCATCAACCTCGCTCGGGAACACAACGCCGAGTCCAGAGTTGGTCTCGGCGTTATCGTTGTCTACACTGCAGCCCATTGATTCTTCGCCTCGGGCCCCGCGCGATGACGCCACTGGGACGTACCACGCTGCTCCTGCTCTCGGTCATCAGCCTCGGAGCTGTCGCTGTGCCGGCGTCCGAGCCTGTGCCCAAGCCCGAGCCCCTGCCAACGCAGCCTGATGCGAACGCCATCATCGTCGAGGAGATGGTCCCGCTGCGCGAGGCCCTGACCCCCCTGATCCAGGCCGCGCAAGCCGACTACGCGATCCCCGGTCTCAGTCTGGCGCTGGTGCGCCACGATCGTATCCTCTGGCTCGAGGGCTTCGGCCTCGCCGAGCCCGAGCAGCAACGCCCGGCCCAGGCCCAGACCCGCTACCGGGCCGGCTCCTTGGCGAAACCGATCACCGCGCTGCTGGTCCTGGCCCAGCAGGCCCAAGGCAGGATCGACATCGACCAGCCGGTCGGCTCAGCGCTACCGGGCTTTCGCCTCCAGAGCCGCTTCGATCAGACCGCGCAGCCGATCACCCTCCGCCAGCTCCTGAGCCATCATGCCGGGCTGCCCTCCGATCTGAACAAGGGTCTCTGGTCCGATGAGCCCTTCACCCAAGTGCGCGAGCGCTTGCGGGATGAGTATGCCGCCTTTCCCCCGAACCTGATCTTCAACTACTCCAACCTCGGCTACAGCCTGCTCGGTCATCTGCTGCAGGTCGTCACGCAAACGCCCTTCGCCGAGCACGCCCAGCAGGCGCTGTTTGAGCCGCTGGGCTTATCGCAGACCCGATTCGCCGCACAGCCGACGTTCGATGACGCCTTTGCCATGGGCCACCGAAACGGCGATCGTTTTGCGCCGCTGCCGCTGCGCGATCTGCCCGCGCAGGGCTTGGAGACCAGCGCCGCGGACATGGCGCGCCTGAGCATCGCGCTGCTCTGTGCCGGTGAGCTTGAAGGCAAACAGCTCATTGAGCCGAGCCTGATCGAGGCGATGATCGAGCCGCAGAATGCCGATATCGCGCTCGACAAGGGCCTGAGCGTCGGCCTCGGCGTCTTCCTCGAGCAGCAGAGCATCCCCGGAGCAACGCGCGTCGTGCGCCACAGCGGCAACAGCCTCGGCTACACCGCCGAGTGGGTGCTGTTGCCAGAGCAAGGTCTGGGCGTGGTCGTCCTGGCCAACGCCGGCCATGCCGAGCGCGTGGTCACGCCGCTGGCCGAGGCCATCCTCACCCATGCCATGACGCTTGAGCCCGAGCCGATCCCGGCTGACCTGTTCGTCGCGGCCGCGAAGACGCCGCCAACGCCAACCGATGCGACGGAGCCGACAGAGACGCTCCCGGCCGAGGGTCATTTCGCCACCGACCTTGGTCTGATCGCGATCCAGCCACAGCGGGATCGCCTCTGCGCCTGCATGACCGGCGAGCAGCTCGACCTGATGCCCTATCCACAAGGCTGGATCGGCGCCGCGCCGTCGGATCAACGCGGCGACGCGTCCGAGTCCGAGCCCGCGCGCCTGGGCAGCGCAAGCTTGCGTCGACTCCGGGAGCTGCGACTGCAGACGCGCCGGATCGAAGGCCGCGAGGTCCTGGTTGCCGACACCCCGCAGGGTGAGCGCATCATCGGCGAGAAGGTGCCGCAGGAGCCGTTACCGCCAAGTTGGCGCGAGCGTCTCGGCGCATGGCGCATTCTCAATCCAGACCCCGGCTTTCCGGTCACCGACCTCAAGCTCAAGCTCACCGATGGCAAGCTCTGCCTCAGCTATCGGATGCCGGTGCTCTCGCCGGATCGGATTCAGGTGCCGCTGCGCACGGTGACCAACGAGCGCGCGATCCTGCTCGGACTGGGGCGCACGCGCGGGGATTCGGTGCAGATGGTTGATCACGAGGGCCAGACACGGCTGCGTTGGTCGGGATATCTGGCCGAGCCGGTTGGTCGTTAGCCGCTTGCATCAATGGCCGGAATGCCATCGCGATCCGGTCCGCCGGCGTGGATCGCCTCGACCGGAACCAGGCTGTTGTCGAGATCAAAGCCATTGAGCTGTCGAGCATTCGCGGCGCCGTCTAGCAGCAGACTGGCA
>NZ_JBUDPI010000041.1:0-15000 GCF_054919635.1 Halochromatium sp.
AAGGCAAACCAGCAGCCTGCGCAATTCGAGACGAGCTCTTGTGTCTAATCGCATAACCTGGGTCTGGTCGTCATGGCGTCGAACAATGCGGGGGACGCGGCGATGCACTAGAATCCAGTCAGGCTGACCCATCTCCGACAGGGGCTTCCTCCCACCGCTTCTCTCTTACTGCTCGCGCGATCATCCGGTTACCTCAGCATGTCCGATCCAGTTCAAGGCTCTCCGAGCGCCTCCGAGAACAGCTATCCGCTGCTCTCCATCATCGATGATCCCGCCGATCTGCGGTTGCTTCCGGCGAGCGATCTGAAACAGCTCGCCGCGGAGCTACGTGGCTTTCTGATCGATAGCGTCTCGCGAACGGGTGGTCATTTGGCCGCCGGACTCGGTGTCGTCGAGTTGAGTATCGGTTTGCACTACGTCTTTAACACCCCGTACGACCGTGTTATCTGGGATGTCGGTCATCAGGCCTATCCGCATAAGATCCTCACGGGGCGGCGTGACCGAATGGGGCGGATGCGCCAGCAGGGTGGACTCTCGGGCTTTCCAAAGCGCGCCGAGAGCCCTTATGACACCTTCGGTGTCGGTCACTCGAGCACCTCGATCAGCGCTGCGCTCGGGATGGCGATTGCCGCCAAGCAGAAGGGCGAGCAGCGAGACGTCATCGCCGTGATCGGCGATGGCGCGCTCAGTGCCGGCATGGCCTTCGAGGCCCTGAATCACGGTGGTCCGCTCGATCCCGATATCCTCGTCATCCTTAACGACAATGAGATGTCGATCTCACCGCCGGTCGGTGCGATTAGCGGGCATTTGGCGCGGCTGTTGTCCGGTGGGCTCTACACCAAGGTGCGCGAGGGCAGCAAGACCGCCTTGCGCGGCATGCCGCAGCTGCGCGAGCTCGTCGGCCGTTGGGAAGAGCACATGAAGGGCATGGTGATGCCGAGCACCCTCTTCGAAGAGCTTGGGTTCAACTATATCGGCCCCGTCGACGGGCACGATATGGATGCCGTGGTGGCGACCCTGCGCAACATGAAGAAGATGCCCGGACCGCGGCTGTTGCACCTGATCACTCAGAAAGGGCATGGCTACGAGCCGGCCGAGCACGCGCCCACGGTCTATCATGGGGTGGCCCCCTTTGATCTGAAGACGGGTGCGGTGGCGAATAAGGGCGGGAGCAAGAGCTACACCCAAGTCTTCGGTGAATGGCTCTGCGATCGCGCTGAGGCCGACTCGCGACTACTGGCAATCACCCCAGCCATGCGCGAGGGCTCAGGGATGGTGCGCTTTTCCGAGCGTTTCCCCGAGCGTTACTTCGATGTTGGTATTGCGGAGCAGCATGCGGTGACGCTTGCCGCCGGCATGGCCTGTGAGGCGATGAAGCCGGTGGTGGCCATCTATTCGACCTTCTTGCAGCGCGGCTATGATCAGCTGGTGCACGACGTCTGCCTGCAGGGGTTGGATGTGACCTTTGCGGTCGACCGCGCCGGCCTGGTCGGGGCTGATGGTCCAACGCACGCTGGCTCCTTCGATTACAGCTACACGCGCCCGCTTCCCAATATCGTCATCATGGCGCCTGCCGATGAGCATGAGTGCTGGTGGATGTTAGAGACCGCCTATGCCCATCAGGGGCCGGCGATGGTGCGCTACCCGCGCGGCAGTGGTCCCGGCGTTGCCGTGGACAAGACAGCCGGTGCACTGCTGCCGATTGGCAAGGCCGAGACCCGGAGACAGGGGCAAGACGTGGCGCTGCTGGCCTTTGGCAGTCGCGTCGCCGCGGCCGAAGCGGTTGGCGAGCGTCTCAATGCGACCGTGGTCAACATGCGTTTCGTCAAGCCACTCGATGATCTGCTGATCCTCGAGATGGCCGAGCGCCATCAGTTGCTGGTCACGATCGAGGAGAACGCGATCGCAGGTGGGGCTGGCTCGGCGGTCTCTGAGTTGCTCGCAGAGCAGGGGGTATTGGTGCGCTGTCTGCACCTGGGCTTGCCGGACCGCTGTCAAGAACAAGCCAGCCATGATCAGCAGTTGGCTGCTTGTGGGTTAGATGACGTCGGCATCGAGGAAGCGGTGCGCGCCGAGATGCGCGATCTCGGGCTGGAGCAGACGCGGCTGAAAGGAGCGAGTGCCGGATGAGCATGGCGTTTTCAGTGACTGGCCTTGAGTCTGTGGGCCCTGAATCTCTGGACCCTAAATCTCTGGTGCAGAGACTGCGTTGAATGCTGGACCCTGAGTAAGCGCATGAGCCTGAAGATCGAGCCAATCCCCGCTTTTGAGGACAACTATATCTGGCTGCTGCGTCGGCTGGATCATCCCTCTTGTGCCGTTGTTGATCCGGGCGAGGCAGAGCCGGTGGTCGAGCGCCTTGAGCGCGATGGGCTGCGGTTGGATACGATTCTGATCACGCATCACCACGGAGATCACATCGGTGGGCTGGCCGATCTGCGTCGGCATTGGCCGGAGGCAGAGGTCTTTGGGCCGAAGGATCGGCGTATCGCAGGATTGACACGGGTGGTAGCCGACGGTGATCGCGTGGACCTGCCTGGCCTAGACCTCGTGCTGGACGTGATGGCGGTTCCAGGGCATACCTCGACGCACATTGCCTATGTTGGCGACGACCTGCTGTTTTGCGGCGATACCCTGTTCGCGGCTGGTTGTGGACGGGTCTTCGATGGCACCGTGGAGCAGCTGGCGGGCTCGCTGCGGCGGATTGCCGCTCTGCCCGCTCAGACGCGCTGCTTCTGCGCGCATGAGTACACGCTGGCCAATCTTGGCTTTGCGCGCTGGGTCGAGCCAGAGAACCCGGCCGTGGCGGCGGCGATCACCGCTGCTGAGCAGCGCCGCGCCAAAGATCGGCCAACGGTGCCTACCGCCTTGGTCGAGGAACTTGAAGTGAATCCCTTTCTGCGGACCTCAGAGCCAGCTGTGGTCGCCGCAGCCGAGCGCTTTGCCGGCCTACCCCTCGATGATCACACAGAGATCTTCAGGGCGCTGCGGCGTTGGAAGGACGAGCGCTATGATTGAGGTGCAGGGGGCGGGCTCTCGATCGCATCGAGGCGCTTCCAGCGTCTTCGTCCTGAGTCCGTTTGATCAGGCCAGGCGAATCCTCGACTGGCGTCATCAGCGAGCCTTGCATCAATGAAGCCGTTGCGCGACGGATGGCTGTCGGCGCTGATCGCGCTGCCGTCCGGCGCACTCATGGTGCTCTCCTTTGCGCCGTTCGGCCTTTACCCGCTCGCAGTGCTGTCGTTGCTGGGCTTCTATCAGGCATTGCGCGGCCGCAGCCCGGTTCAGGCCTTCGCGGTCGGTTGGTTGTTCGGGCTCGCGTTGTTCGGCATCGGCGTCGCCTGGGTCCGGATCAGCCTGAACGAGTTTGGGAACATGGCGGCACCGATCGCCAACCTGCTCATGCTGCTGTTCGTCGCGGCCATGGCGCTGTACTACGGACTCACCGCTTGGCTGATCCGTTTGGTGGAGCGACGGTTGGCGACAGACGCGATGCCGCACTGGGCTGGGCCGCTGTTGCTGTTTCCGTCGGTGTGGGTACTCATGGAGTGGCTGCGTGGCTGGTTGTTCACCGGGTTTCCCTGGTTGTTTGCGGGCAATGGGCAGTTGGACGGTCCTCTCGGTGGATTGGCACCGGTATTCGGGGTGCATGGGCTGAGCCTAGCGGTGGCCGTTTCGGCTGGGTTGCTTTGGACGCTGCTGCGGCCTAGGAGGGAGCGCCGGCCTGGGGAGGGGCGCTGGGGCGCAATGCTGGGGCTCTTCCTGCTGTGGCTCTGTGCTGGCCTACTCTGGCAGGTCCAATGGACGCGCCCGGCACCGAATGCCGAGCAACGCCCGATTCGGGTGGCCGTCGTTCAGGGCAATGTTGAGCAAGCGATCAAGTGGGACGCCGATGGCCTGATGCCGACCTTGGATATCTACCTGAGCTTGACCAAGGCGCACCTGGATAGCGATCTGATCGTCTGGCCTGAGACCGCGATTCCCGAATTCTTCCATCGTGTCGAGGAGCCGCTTCTGAAGCCGCTGGGCCTGACTGCGCGCGAGGCTGGTACCGAGGTGGTGATTGGGCTTCCGGTGATGGAGCCCGATGGTCGTTACTACAACGCGCTGGTCAGCTTGGGCAGTAGTGAAGACCAGTACTTCAAGCGACATCTGGTGCCCTTCGGCGAGTTCTTGCCGTTTAAGGCGCAATTGCAGCCGCTGATCGATTGGTTCGACGTGCCCATGTCCGACTTTAGCCGCGGCGATGCAGCGCGCCCGTTGCTGCAGGTTGGCGTCTGGCCGATCGGTGCCTCGATCTGCTACGAAGACGTCTTTCCCGATGAGGTGAGGCAGGCCTTGCCAGAGGCCGCGTTCCTGATCAACGTAAGTAATGACGCCTGGTTCGGCGACTCGCTCGCTCCGCATCAGCATCTGCAGTTTGCGCGGTTACGGGCGCTTGAGACTGGTCGTTGGCTGGTGCGCGCGACGAATACCGGTATCTCAGCGATCATCGATCCCCATGGTCGGGTGCGTGATCAACTGCCGCTGTTCGAGCGCGCGACGCTCACAGGAACCCTGGAGGCGCGCGTCGGCTCGACCCCGTTCGTTCGCTTCGGCAGTCAGGTGCCGCTTGCCATCGCGGCACTGATGTTGATCGCGGCATTGATGTTGGCACTGCGGTCGCGGCTGCTCGTCAGGGCCGATGTGCACCGCAGTGTTGAGGAGCTTGAGTCGGCAGCGCCCGAATCAGGTCGGACGGATTCGTAGCGAGCGCCCGATGTCGAGATCAAGGACGGGCGAGCGATGCGCTGCTAGCGCTCGCGGCGATTCCCTGCAGGCGGTTGCATGGCTATCATGGCCCACTGAATTGCTGCCTCGGACGTCTTGCTGTGCTGGTCATCATCAATTTCTTCATCGAGCTTGCGCTGCTCCGTCGCGCACCCCAGGATTTGCCACCGTCGCCAGCCCTGTTCTTGCTGGTGCTCTTGGTTGGCCTGGGCGCTGGGCTGCTGTTGGCCATCACTGCTGGGGTTGGCCTTGGCAGCGGTCTCTTGCAGAGCCTGCTGGATCTGGCGTTGATCTTGGGCGCTTTGTCGTTGGCCCTGCGGCTCTTGGGACGTCCTCAGCGTTTTCTGCAGACGGCGACGGCCTTGGTCGGCGTCGACAGCTTGATCACTTTGATGGCCTTGCTGCCCGTTGGATTGGCGCGACCGGCCGAGGCCGATAGCGGCTTACTGGCATTGGCGGGATTATTGTTCTTGCTGCTCGTCGCCTGGAGCGTGCTGGCGACTGGCCACATCCTGCGTCACGCCTTTGGCCTTACGCTGCTGCAGGGTGCCGCCATCGCCATGGGGTTCGATCTGCTTTCATTCATGATCATCGGTGGCATCGTTGACGGCGCTGCTTGACCACTGAACGGGACCCGACGCTGATGCATCTCCACATCCTCGGTATTTGCGGCACCTTCATGGGGGGACTGGCGCTGATCGGGCGCGCCCTCGGCCACCGTGTTACCGGCTCTGATGCCAATGTCTATCCGCCGATGAGCACTCAGCTGGAGGCTGCTGGGATTGAGCTGATGCAAGGCTACGCCGCCGAGCATCTGCAGCCAGCGCCAGATCTGGTGGTGGTCGGAAACGCGATGAAACGCGGGCTGCCAGTGGTCGAGGCCATGCTCGATCGCGATCTGCCCTATACCTCCGGCCCGCAGTGGCTGGCCGAGCAGGGGCTGCGCGGGCGACATGTGCTCGCCGTCGCTGGAACCCATGGCAAGACCACGACGGCGAGCATGCTGGCCTGGATTCTGGAGACAGCGGGTAGCCGGCCCGGCTTCCTGATCGGCGGAGTGCCAAGGGATTTCGGGCTGTCGGCGCGGCTTGGTACTGGGCCTCACTTTGTCATCGAGGCGGACGAATACGACACCGCCTTCTTCGATAAGCGCTCCAAGTTCGTCCATTACCGGCCGCGCACCCTGGTGCTGAACAATCTCGAGTTCGATCACGCCGACATCTTCGATGACCTCGGACAGATTCAACGACAGTTCCATCATCTGGTGCGCACCGTGCCGGGCAGCGGCAGGATCATCCATCCTCAGCAGGATAAGGCGCTGGCGGAGGTCTTGGCGATGGGCTGCTGGACCCCCTGTGTCTCGACCGGGGTGAGAGCGGCTGGTGCGCAAGAGACGGCTCAGCGAGGCTTCCATGCTCCCAGTGCTGATCGGGCTGGCAGCGATTGGCGGGCCGAGCTCTGTGCTGCCGATGGCTCGGCGTTTCGCCTGTTTTTTCAGGAGCAGTCGCAAGGGCTGCTCGAGTGGTCCCAGATTGGGATGCACAACGTGCAGAATGCCCTCTCGGCCATTGCTGCCGCCCAGCATATCGGTATCGAGCCACGTCTCGCGATCTCGGCCCTGGCGCGTTTTCAGGGGGTGAAGCGCCGCATGGAGCTACGCGGGACCGAGGCTGGGGTGCGCGTCTACGACGACTTCGCTCATCATCCGACCGCAATCGCCAGCACCTTGGCTGGGCTGCGACGTCAAGTCGGCGAGGCGCGGATTATCGCGGTGCTGGAGCCGCGCTCGAATACCATGCGCATGGGCGCTCATCGCGAAGCGCTGGCCGCGTCTCTCGGGTTGGCGGATCGAGTCGTCGTCTACAGTCCACCGGATCTGGCCTGGGACGCGGCTGAGGCCTTGGCTGAGCTTGGGGAGCGGCTCGACTTGTGCGCGGACCTGGACGCAGTCTTGGCCGCGGCGACCGCTGAGACGCGCTCAGGCGATCATCTGCTGGTCATGAGCAACGGCGGTTTCGGCGGTATCCACCAGCGCATACTGGAGCGCATGCGGGCGGCAGCGGGTGGCTGAGGTCATCGGGGTCGCGCGCTGATGAAGGGCGCTGTGGGCTTGGCGTGGCGTGATTCAGCACACTTGCTTTTCGGTTTCAGCGGCGTTGATTTGACCAGCGCTGCCGTCACCTTCGAGAGCCGTCCACGCTAGCCGCCGTGCTCGAGCCTTGCATGATCAAACCAACCTCAGCCAACTGGACCAAGACCATTGCGATCGCTTTGACCGGAGCTTCCGGAACCGGCTACGGACTGCGCGTCTTGCAAGGCCTGATCGACGCCGAAGTCCGCGTCTATCTGCTGATCTCTCAGGCGGCTCAGGTGGTGTTACGCATGGAGGCAGGGCTTGAGGTACCGAGTCGGCCGAAGGAGGCAGAAGCCTTCTTTACCGAGTATCTGGGTGCACGGCCGGGTCAGCTCAGTGTGTTTGGCCGCCAGCAATGGACCGCGCCAGTGGCGAGCGGGACCAACCCGCCCGATGCGATGGCGATTGTGCCCTGTACCACCGGGACCCTCGCCAACATTGCGGCTGGCTTGAGCGAGGACCTGATCGATCGCGCGGCTGATGTCACCATGAAGGAGGGGCGAAAGCTGATCCTGGTGGTACGCGAGACCCCATTCACGACCATCCATCTCGAGAACATGCTGCGCCTCGCGCGGGCTGGGGTGGTGATCATGCCCGCAAACCCCGGCTTCTATTTCAACCCCCAGAGCATCGACGAGGTCATCGACTTCATGGCTGCGCGCGTGCTGGATCACCTTGGTGTTCCGCATCGCCTCTCGGCGCGCTGGGGCCAGGAGTCCTGAGCAGATCGAGCTGTTTCGGGGCGAGCAGGATCGGGCTGCCGAGGTCGATGCGAATCGCCGGTGTCTGCGCGAGGTCGGCGCGCCATTGCGCCTTGCCACTCGGATCGACTGGGATGGTGATCGGCAGTGCCAGCAGGTCGACGATGGTCTCCTTAACCACCTCAGTGATGTTGCCGGTCCAGATAGGCGCGCCCCAGATAGACCCGTCCCGGATAGACCGGCTAGGATCGATCTGGACCTGAGTGCGCCAGAGGCGAAGCACGAGGCGTCGACCATCCGACAGATCCTTAACCAGGGTCAGATCATCATGATGCCCATCGTGGACGTGCGGTAGCACGGGCAGCTCGGCGAGGGGTAACGAAGGTGATAGCAGTTTGATCGCGTTGTTCCAACTGAGCATCTCGGCGGGTGCCCAGCCTTGCCCGGCGAGGGCCTCGGCAAGGCGATCCAAGGGGCCAGCGTACTGGATATCGAAGGGGCGTCGATTGCGATGCCAGAGGTCTTTGCGGTAGTCGGCGATGGGCAGGTCGCGGCGCGAGCGCCATTGGGCCTCGGTGATCGTGATGAGCGGCCGCGAAGCGTGATGACGTGCGATGTCCTGCTGTTGTTGTGTCAGCGTAGCTGCCGTGAAGGCGGTGCTGGCGGCGATCAGCGTGACCAGGGCGAGACCAGCGGCCTGCTCGGCTGGCTCCGTATGGCAGCGAAACGCAAGGCCCAGTGCGGCGATCCAGACCAAGCCGAGGGCGATGCTGGCGATGACATCGGTGAGCCAGGCGGCACCGACATAGAGTCGCGCGAGCGCGACCGCAGTGACCAGCGCTGCGGCGAGGGCATAGGGCGTCCAGCGCCAACGCGCCGCCAGCGGACGCGACAGTGAGATGGCGAGAAAGCCATAGAGCACGGTGGCGCTCAGCACTTGACCACTGGGAAAGGACCAGGGCCAGCGCAGGTCGAGCCCAAGGTCGGGGCGCGGTACGCGCACCAGCCAGCCCAGTGCAGGGGTGACCAGCAGGGTAAAAGCGAGCGCTGCCAGCCAATACTCCAAGGCGCGCCGCTGATCACTGAACCTCAGGTAGACAAGAATGGCGACGACCAATGGAATGGTGACCACGGGCTCGCCAAGGCGGCTCAACCCGGCCATCAGCTGGTCGGCGAGCGGCGTATGCAGACTTTGACCGAGGTCGAGCGCGAACTGATTGATGCGCAGGTCTGAGGCGCCAAAGAGATCAGCGCTGAGGGACATGCCAAGGATGGCGGCGGCGCCGACGAGGGCGAGCGCGAGCGCACCCAGCGTGGCCGCATCCGGATGCTGCCGGTCGGCCAGGGCCTGCGCGGTGCGACCGAGGATCGGATGGAGGTTGCCCCAGCGCAATAGCGTTTGCACCCAGTGTGAGGCCTGGGGGCTCAGTAGCAAGAACAGCTGGCGGGCCAGCCAGATTGCACTCCAGAGCAGCACGCACAGGATGATGATCAGGATGGCGAGGCGCGCGGCGGCCTCGGCGGCGAGCTTCAGCGAAGCGCCGAAGACAATGCCAGGTGCGAGATAGGCTGGCCCCCAAGCGATGGCTGAGCTAATGTTGGCGACGGCAAAGCGCGTCCGAGACATCTGCATCATGCCGGCGACCATCGGGATGATGGCCCGGCCTGGGCCGACAAAACGACCGAAGGCGACGCTCATGGCGCCGTACTTCTCGAAGAAGGCGATGCCACGATCGAGGGGTCTTGGATGCCGGTTGAACGGCCAGTGTGAGCGAATCCGGCTCCGATAGCGGACGCCGATCCAGTAGCTCAGGCTATCGCCGCTGATGGCGCCGGCGATGGCCAGGGAGGCCGTAGGCCAGAACGCGAGCTCGCCGCTGGCGATGAGTGCGCCAGCGCCGAACAGGATCATCACACCTGGCACGATGATGCCGACGACGGCCACCGATTCGGCAAAGGCGACTAGGAAGACGGCGAGATAGGCCCAGGCGGGGTTGGCACCGATCCAGTCGAGGAGCTGGGTGAGCAAAGCCTCCATTGCGCATCAGACGCCTTGTATCAGGCGGCTGTTGCGCACTGGAAAGGGCATGGCTCAGCGAGCGAGAGCGGCGAAGGCCTTGCTGGCTGCGTCCAGCGTCGCCTCGATCTCGATGTCGCCGTGAGCGCCGGACACGAAGCCGGCCTCGAAGGCGGAGGGTGCCAGGTAGACACCCTGATCGAGCATGGCATGGAAGAATTGGCGGAACTGGTCCTGGTTGCAGGCCGTGGCCTGGGCGTAGTTGGTAACCGGGCCGGCGTCGGTAAAGAAGAGGCCGAACATGGCACCGGCGCGGTTGGTGCTAAGACCGATGCCGGCGGCGCGCGCTTGCTCTTCCATGCCGTTGGTAAGGCGCTCGGTCTGGGCCGCGACCCGGTCGTGGAAGCCGGGCTCTGAGATCAGCTCCAGCGTCTTCAGGCCGGCGGTCATGGCGATGGGATTGCCAGAGAGCGTGCCGGCTTGATACACCGGCCCCAAGGGTGAAATGTGCTCCATGACAGTACGCTTGCCGCCAAAGGCGCCGACCGGCATGCCGCCGCCGATGATCTTGCCGAGCGCGGTCAGATCCGGGGTGATACCAAAGCGCTCTTGAGCGCCGCCGCGGGCGACACGGAAGCCAGTCATGACTTCATCGAAGATCAGCAGGCTGCCATGCTCATCGCAGACCTCGCGCAGTGCTTCAAGGAAGCCGGGGACGGGCGGGATACAGTTCATGTTGCCCGCAACCGGCTCGACAATGACGCAGGCGATCTGGTCGCCGATCTCGGAGAAGGTTTGGCGTATCTGCTCGATGTCGTTGTAGTTGAGGGTGATGGTGAGCTCGGCGAGGGCCGCTGGTACGCCCGGGGAGCTTGGCTCGCCGAGGGTGAGCATGCCGGAGCCGGCCTTGACCAGCAGCGAGTCGACATGGCCGTGGTAGCAGCCCTCGAACTTGATCACCTTGTCGCGGCCGGTGTAGCCGCGCGCCAGGCGCAGGGCGCTCATGGTGGCCTCGGTGCCTGAGCTCACCATTCGGACCAGATCCATGCTCGGCACGAGCTCACAGACCTTGTCGGCCATCAGGGTCTCGAGCTCGGTCGGGGCGCCAAAAGACAGACCCATGGCCACGCGCTCGGTGACGGCAGCAATGATCTCCGGATGGGCGTGACCGAGGATCATCGGCCCCCAGGAGCCGACATAGTCGATGTAGCGTTTGCCATCGGCATCGGTGACATAGGCGCCTGCGGCCGACTCGAAGAAGACCGGGTCCCCGCCAACGCCGCGGAAGGCACGCACCGGCGAGTTGACGCCGCCAGGGATGTGTTGCTGTGCCGCGGTAAAGAGGTCGTGGGATCGGGACATCGGTGTGCTCCTGAATCGAGTCTGTGGCAAAGATGACAGGTGACCGGGATGCTTGCTGCTGCCTGCGAGCAGATCTGGTTATCGCTAGCAGCGGGCGGTCGCCAATGACCGGCCATTTTCTGGCGACCTCGCGCGGATGGCAACCGCGACATGGTCCTGACACGTTGAAAAGCGCGCGCTCAACCCTGATTGCTCTGAGGTTGAGGCGAGAACTAGCATCCTGAGCAGTATGAAACGAGAGCTATGAAGCGATACATGTGTGTGATTTGCGGACTCATCTATGACGAAGCCGAGGGTTGGCCTGAGGATGGGATTGCGCCGGGAACGGCTTGGGACGACGTGCCGCTGACTTGGAAATGCCCAGAATGTGGCGCAGGAAAGGAAGATTTTGAGATGGTCGAGGTCTGATCGCTGCAGTGCGTTCGGCCTTGGCGCCTGGCAACCATGTCTGGCAACCGGGCGCCAGCCTGCTGTACAGTGACATATCCTGTACAGTGACATATCTATGACGATCCTGTATCGGAGCATTGCGCATGCAAAACCTTATCACCGCCGCTGATCTCTCCATGACTCCCTCAGCGCAAGCCAAGCTGGCTGAGCTCTTCAAGGAGGTCGACGATGCCATTCAGGGTGTCCGGGTCTATGCCGCCTCGGGCGGATGCAGCGGCATCAGCTTCGGCATGACCTTCACCGATGTCGTCAATCCCAATGATGGCATCAGAGACTTCGAGGGCTACAAGGTCGTCGTCGATGACGGCACCCTGGAACATATTCGCGGCGTCGAGATCGACTTTGTCGATCCTGGGGACGGAAACGCAACCTTCGTCTTTAACAACCTGCCTTCGGCCGGTGGTGGTTGTGGCAGTTGTGGCTCCGCCGGTGGCAGTTGTGGCTGAGCCGAGATTGATGATCCTGGGCGGGAAGCGAGCGGATGATTAGGGTCGGTATCGTCGGTGGAACCGGATATACCGGCTCCGAGCTGCTGCGCTTGCTGGTGCGGCACGAGCGGGTCGAGGTCTCCGCCGTCACGTCTCGGTCACTTGCGGGAACCGAGGTTGCCGAGTTTCACCCGGGCTTGCGAGGTGCGATCGAACTCGTGTTTTCGACGCCGGAGGCCGCGGGGCTGGCCGATTGTGATCTGGTGCTCTTTGCAACACCGAATGGCACGGCGATGAATGAGGCTGCCGCTTTGCTTGATGCCGGTGCTCGAGTGATTGATCTGGCGGCGGATTTTCGCATCAAGGACCTGAGTGTCTGGGAGCACTGGTATGGGATGACACATGCCGCTCCGGCCTTGGTTGAGGAGGCTGTCTATGGGCTTCCGGAGGTCAACCGCGAGGCGATCGCTTCGGCGCGATTGGTTGCCAACCCTGGCTGCTATCCGACCGCTGTGACACTGGGCTTGCTGCCCTTGCTGGAGGCGGGCGCAGTAGACCCTGCGCGACTGATCGCGGACGTCAAGTCGGGCGTCAGTGGAGCTGGACGCAAGGCATCGGCCGCGCTGCTCATGGCCGAGTGTGGTGAGAGCTTTAAGTCCTACAGCGTCGGCGGGCATCGCCATCAACCCGAGATTCGCGAGAATCTGAGGCAAGCCGTTGGGGTCGATGTCGGACTGACGTTCGTGCCGCATCTGGTGCCCATGGTGCGGGGTATCGAGGCCAGTCTGTACGCGCCACTTGAGCAGCGCGACCTGGACCTGCAGACGCTGTTTGAGAACCGATATCGTGACGAGCCTTTTGTCGATGTGCTGCCGCTGGGCTCCGCAGTGGAAACACGTTCTGTGCGGGGGACCAATCTTTGCCGGCTGTCCGTGCTCGAGCCCCAAGGGGCTGGGGTCGTGGTGGTACAGTCGATCATCGACAATCTGGTCAAGGGTGCCGCCGGTCAGGCCGTGCAGAATATGAATATCATGTTCGGATGGGACGAAGCCGCCGGCTTGGCATTGTCCGCGTTGGCTCCCTAGCCCTCCGTGGCCCGGAAGCGGGGAGTTGGCGCTGTACGGGTCCGGTACCTGGGCGCGACGCGCAGCACCAGACCAAGCTTTGGAGGGACGTCGTCGCTTTTTCGTTGGCTGGTAACGCTCGGCTGGCTATTGGTGATCAGCGCGACCTTTGCGTTTGGATACTGGCTCGCTCGTTACGATACCGTCAACAATCTGGCGACCGTCGAAGCATTACGCGCGGAGCTGGCTTTGCTTTCGGAAGAGGCCGCGCGCGCACGTGAAGAGCGGCTGCGCTTGGAGCGGGCCCACCAGATGGATCGCGAGGCGAAGCGTCAAGCGCAGGAGTCGCTCTCGGAGCTTCAGCGCGAGCGACTCGAACTGATCAAGCGGGTCTCCTATCTGCAGCGTTTGGTCCGTGATGGGCAGCAGGGAGTCATCGAGGTCAAAGCGCTTCAGCTGCGCAAGGCTGCTACCCCAGGCCGCTTTTACTTCGAGATCCTGTTGAGCCAGCTCGTCCCCCAAGACGGACGAACACGAGGACGTGCGCATCTGAGCGTGGTGCTGTTGCGCGAGGGCCATGAGGAGCAGTTATCCTTGGATGCCTTGCCAGGCTCCTCCCCCGGCGAGACAACCCTCGATTTCGAGCATTTTCAAGCGATCGATGGCGAGATCGTGCTACCGGATGGGGTCGACGCCGAGCGACTAATCGTCGATATTGAGCCTGAGAGCGGCTCGCTTGCATCATCGTCAGAGGCTTACTTATGGCCTAGCGAGTTTGGAGAGGGTTGCTCGCCTCGCCTGGTGCTTGAGGCGGATAAGCTGGCCGGGTCTGCTAAGGTTGAATGAGCTGGTCTGAGGCCCCCATTCTCTGTTGACTAAAGACAGACTGATTTACTGAGGTATCGAACGATGACGGACGCTATTGCCCTTGATGAGCCCCTGGTCTTTACATCCCAGGCGGCTGCGAAGGTTGCTACCTTGATCGAGCAGGAGGACACGCCAGGCCTGATGCTGCGGGTCTACATCCAAGGTGGAGGCTGCTCGGGGTTCCAATACGGATTCACCTTTGACGAAACAGTCCAGGATGGCGACACCGAGATCGAGACAGATGGGGTCAAGCTGCTGGTCGATCCGATGAGCCTGCAGTATCTGACGGGTGCCGAGATCGATTACACCGAGGGATTGCAGGGGGCGCAGTTTGTGATCCGCAATCCGAACGCGACGACGACCTGCGGCTGTGGATCATCATTTGGTGTCTGAGCGTGGAGCTGGCTTGCGCCAGATGCGTGGCCGGATTGTTTGGCGACGCCACTGCGCTCGGCAAAGTGCCCGATCATTGATCGGCAAGATGGAAATCGCCTAACCGCCTTGCTGCCGATCCTCTTGCGGGGTCTGGCCAGGAATGGCCAGTGGGATGGCGTCGCGTCCAGATGAGGGTTTTGCGGTCGTTGGAGCCTTGGGGCTTGCCGGTGTGCTGATGCCCGGAAACTGGCCGGCGAGCAAGAAGCCCGCGACTGCGATGACGATGATCAGCAGGGTTAGGATCAATAGGCCGCGCGGGGAGCGTCGACGTTTCCTGAGGGTGGTGAAGCCTCCACTGCCCTTGTAGTCTCGCATTGTTGGTTCCCGGTTGCTTGCAGGATGACTCTCTCTTGCCTAGGGTCTCAAGTGTAGAGAAGCTGGAGTCGGGGCGAAAGGGCTAGTGGTCTAGCTTTGATCTGCGTCCGGCTGCGGTAGGCTGCGTCCGGCTCGGCGGGGGCGAGAATCCCCTAGGGTGCGGCTCGGTGCGACCCTCTGTGGCGATCGCACCTGGTTCCGTGGCAAACTTCGCGACCCTGTATCATCCGCCAACGCCTGCTAGCGGGCTTTGAGCATTATCGCGGCTCTTGATTTGCATGTCGGACTCTTTCGATCAACTGGTGCATGGCACTGATGAGGTGCTGACCGAGCAGGCCTTGCGAAAGAAGCTCGCATTAGGGCGACCTTTGCGGGTCAAGGCCGGGTTCGATCCAACCGCCCCGGACCTGCACCTCGGCCATGTGGTGCTCCTCAACAAGCTGCGCCAATTTCAGGA
>NZ_JBUDPI010000410.1:0-3073 GCF_054919635.1 Halochromatium sp.
GTGTCTTGGCAGCGACTGCGAGCACATCCGCGCGGGTTACCGGCGTTTGCGTATCCGCCATCACAGCATCAACTACCGCCTTTCTTCTTCCCGCATCGAGATCGTTCGTGTCCTGCACGAGCGCATGGAGCCTGACCGTCACCTAAGCGCCCACTGAGGGCAGCGCCGATTCTGAGAAAACAAAGCCCGGCTTTTTCAGGGCTGGCACTTCGCGTATGGCTCGCGCCGGGTATATAACCGCTTATGTACTAACCTGTACGAAAACAGATACCTGAGTCGTCGGGGCGATCAGCCTCCAGCAACAAAATGGTTCATGGCTCTCTGAGCCCAACTCCTCGAAAAGGTAAAAATTAGCGGGCGCTAATATGTCTGGTGCCTTTCCGGCGCCACTGCCCGGATGGTCGAAGCTCTGAAGACTACTCCTTGCCGAGAAGCTGTCCATGGGTCGGCTGACCCTCGATCACATTCGACTCCCTTCCCAACTCGCCTTCGATGATCGAGGACAGGAGACCGTAACTGACCTTCCATCGTATCGTGCCGACCAGCACACCGGCCGTTTTCGGGTTCAGCTTGATCACCTCCCCGAATTGCTCGTTGCCCTTCCGATCCTTGAAGGCCACTCTGTCGCCAATCTTCAGGGTGTTTCGGTCGAGCTTGCCAGTCGGATTCGAAATTGCGACATCAGCGCGATCAAGGTTGATGAAGTAGAAGGGGATGTTCCAGAGCGCCCCGTCGTGGCGATTCTTGACCAAGACCTTCGTCCTTTTCAGCTCGACGATGCTCGCCTCGATCAGCCGGTTATCCTCCGCCTCGAAGTACTCGATATCCTGCCCGACTCTCAACGAATTCTTGATCTGCCTGATTCTTGCCGGGTCTTCCAGGCTGCGGCGAATGGCCTGCTGGAGGCGATAGAGCTCGAACAGGGACGCCTTGTTCAGCGCTTCGAGTATCTGGGAATAGTTCATGTTATGCCCTCGCTCCCACCGGCATGGGCCTTCTTGCGCTGGACCAAATAGGAGAAGAAGGTCCTTCGTCCAACACCGGCAACCGCGCAGGCCTCGGCGGCGGTTTTTCCCGAGTTCTCATAGAGGATTCGGGCGTTCTCGAGTTTCTTCGCATCGGTCCGCGGTCGCCCGCCGCTTTTGCCGCGGGCCTTCGCCGAGGCGCGGCCAGCCGCGGCACGCTCGGCTCGCAGCTCCCGCTCCATCTGGTGGACCGCCCCCATCATCGACAGGAAGCAGCGTCCCGTGGCGCTCGCGGTATCGATGCGCTCGCGCAACGACACCAGCTCGATCCGGCGTTGTTGGAGTGTCTTGGCCGTTTCCAGCAGATCCAGCAACGAGCGCGTCATGCGGCTGAGTTCCGTGACCACCAGGGTATCGCCAGAGCGCAGGTAGGCCATCATCTGCTCCCAGCCGGGCCGGTCCAACCGCGACCCGGTCATCCGGTCGGTAAAGATCCTCTCGCAACCGGCCTCGCGCAGCGCATCCATTTGCGAATCGAGATTCTGACCCTGACTGCTAACGCGGGCGGAGCCGATTCGGATCGTTGATGGTGCCGTGGCGGGCAAGGTATTGGCCCAGGTCGTGCAAAGAGGTGTCGTGCCTGTAGTATAAATGCACGATGATGACAGCAACAGTTTTTGCACGGCTCCAGACGGGAGAAAACGAGGTGTCGGGGGGAATGCAGCCGTCGTGCAAGAAGTGTACTTTCTGCACTCCCTGAGCTTCGCTGTTCCATGGCCGCCGATTCGCGCCGCCTGTTATTCCTGACCGCATCGGAGGTCGACGACCTCTATGGCCTGCCGCGTTTCACCGAGGACGACCGGCTGCTCTATTTCGACCTGAGCCCGGCGGAGCGGAAGGCCGTGTATGGCATGCACACCACATCGGCCGCCGTGCATCTCGTTCTGCAGCTTGGCTACTTCAAGGCGAAGCGGCGATTCTTTGTCTACGAGCACGCAGCGGTGCTCGACGGTCTGCAGTACATCCTGCTGCGTTACTTTCCCGAGCGCGACTTGAATACTGTCAAGCCGCTGTCCAAGCCCACTCGTCTTGATCAGCAGGAGATCGTGCTCGACTTGTTCGGCTACCGCCTGTGCGACGCTGCCGCCCGAGCGGAGCTGTCGCGTATGGTCCGCGAGCGCGACAAGGAGATGGACCAGATCTTCGAGACCCTTCGACGTTCCGCCGCCCTGCGCTGTTTGATGATGATGCGCAGCCATGCCTTGGTCACCGAGGAGGAGCTGCGGTCATTGAGCGCCGAGGTTCAGCGCGCCTCCGAAAGTCCATGATCAAGGGCGTAGGGTAGGGTGACGAGCGCCGTCGGTGGAGCGACGTTTCACCCCAACCATGGTAATCCCGATGTCCGCGTATTCCGAAATCGAGCTCACTGCTGAGGGGCGCCTGCTGTTTCGTCGCCAACAGGAAACCCCTGAGGGGCTGCGCGAGCGCCTCGATGACATCACCGCTGAGGCTCAGCACTGGCTCGATCGCATCATTGCGCTCCAACCCGGCGTCCGCTTGTCCTCGATCTTCGACCTGCTCAAGGCCAACGCCACGCTGATGGATCTCTACACACACAACTTCGCGCATGCGTACGTGGCACGCTGCAACGCGCTGCGTGCCGGCGACCTGGTGCCAGACCCTCGCGACGAGACCGACACCACCGAGCCCGCGGTGGAGTCTCTGGTGCTCTCGTTGTCTCAGGAACTGCGGATGCCGAATGATCTGCTGAGGCGCATCGCTGCGGCGCAAGATCCCCATTCGCCGACCTCAACCCGCTTCCTCAATCTGGTGGAGGACACCACCGGCCAGGCAGGCCCGCCTGTGGCGATCAAGGACGCGTCCCGTTATTGGCATGTCAGTGGCCGATCCGCGCCCCTTGCGCAGAACACTGACCTGTCGGGCGTCCACTACACTGCCGGAAGCCAGATCGACTACTCCGTGAGCTTTCATTTCGATCGCTGTATCGACCTGCCGTTGAGCATCGGCGCCGGCGTGATGTCACTGACCATCAGCGGACAACGTCGCAAGGACCGCTTGATGGTCAATGTGCCGCTGGGAACCGCTCA
>NZ_JBUDPI010000411.1:0-3053 GCF_054919635.1 Halochromatium sp.
TTGGCACCTACGGCATCGGCATCTTCACTCCCACCCTCCTCGCCGCCGCGATTGGGCATCAAACCGAGCATCCGCACAATCTCGCGGCCATCATCCACAACGACATCCTGGCCGCCAAAGGGGCGGCGCTGCTCGATGTGCTGCTGATCATCGGCATCATCGCCGCGGTGCTGCTGACCGATAAGGTCGGGCGCATCCGTCTGCAGATCATCGGCTTCATCGGTTGTGCGATCGGGCTAGCGTTAGCGGCCTTCTCGCAGGCACTCAGCGGACCGGCGCAAATGACCCTGCTGTTCATCGGTTTCATGCTGTTCAACTTCATGACTAACATGGGGCCGAACGCACAGACCTATCTGATTGCCGGCGAGGTCTTCCCAACCCGCATCCGTGGCAAGGGTGCGGGCTTTGCTGCCTCGTTCGCCAAGATCGGCGCCGTGACCACCGCCTTCCTCTTTCCAGTGCTGTTGGCGCAGATCGGCACCGAGACGCTGCTCGCGATCCTGGTCGGCACCTCGCTGGCCGGCGCCTTGATCACCTGGCTGTTCCGTATCGAGACCGCGGGCAAGAATCTGGAAGAGCTCGAGGATTAGGTCGCCCCGTCGCGTCCTCTGTTGCAATAATCGCAAAGGCCACGCGAAAACTTATCGCCCGGCCTCTTTGTCATACACTCAACCGTCGGTGAGTGGAGCATCAACAATGCCGTCTGCATTCTCCTCCCAACGTCGGAGCCTCCTGCGTGCCTTCGGTGCGCTTGGGGCAGCTGCACTCGCCGGTCCCGTGCGAGCCGATCTCTGGCGTGAGCGCAATCCATTCACCTTGGGCGTCGCCTCTGGCTATCCTCAGCCCGACTCCATGGTGCTCTGGACCCGGCTGGCGCCGGAGCCGCTCGCGCCAGACGGTGGCTTGCCGGCCGAGAACATCGCGGTGCGTTGGGAGCTCGCGCGCGACATCGGCTTCCGGGATCTGGCCGCTTCGGGAACCGTCTACGCGCAACCGCAGTGGGCACACGCGGTGCACGTCGAGCCCTATGGACTCGAGCCCGATCGTGAGTACTGGTACCGCTTCCATGCCGTCGATGCGAGCAGTCCGATTGGACGCACTCGCACCGCACCGTCGTCGGATGCCGCCGTGGAGCGCCTTCGCCTCGGGGTTGGCTCTTGCCAGCATTACGCACAGGGATGGTTTGGCGCCTACCGCCACATCGTGGCGGATCACCTCGATCTGTTTCTGCATGTCGGTGATTACATCTACGAGTCGAGCTGGGGCGATGAGCTGGTGCGCTCGCAAGGCGGACAGGAGCCCATCACGCTCAACGACTACCGCCGTCATTACGCCCTCTACAAGACCGATCCGGACCTCCAAGCCGCCCATGCCAGCTGCCCATGGGCTGTGGTCTGGGACGATCACGAGGTCGAGAATGACTATGCCGGGGCGATCTCGCAGAACAACGATGATCCCGCCTGGTTCTTGCAGCGCCGCGCCGCCGCTTACCGAGCCTACTATGAGCACATGCCGTTGCCTCGCCGCATGGTGCCGTTCGGACCACGGATGAGGCTGTATACGCGCCTGCGCTATGGCCAACTAGCCGATGTCTATCTACTCGATGATCGCCAGTACCGGAGTCAGCAGCCGTGCCCCAAGCCCGGCCGTGCTGGCTCTGCCGTAATCCGTGACTGCGCGGCTCGGCTCGATCCGGCTGCAACCATGCTGGGTGAGCGCCAAGAGCAGTGGCTGGCTGCCCATCTGCGGGCGTCGACGGCGCGTTGGAATCTCGTTGCGCAGCAAACCTTGGTGGCACAATCGGATGACGAGCCCGGTCCGGGTCAGGCCTTCTGGTCGGATGGCTGGGATGGCTATCCGGCAGCGCGGCAGCGCTTGCTCGAGGTTCTAGGCGAGCCACAGCCGCGGAATCCCGTGGTGCTCGGCGGCGATGTCCACTCGTTTTGGGTGACCGAGCTAAAGCAGGATTTCGATGATCCGTCCTCAGCGACCCTAGCCAGTGAATTCGTGGCGACCTCGATCACCTCGCAATCCCGCCCAGAGGATCGCATTCAGCGGGTCGTGCGCGAGAATCCGCACATCCTCTACGCCAATGGCCGCGAGCGAGGCTACTTGCGCCTAGAGGTCACGCCCGCTCTCGCTCAAGCAGACCTGCGTGGCCTGTCGTCAGTCAAGGTGCGCAATCCATCCTGTCACACCCAAGCGTCCTTCGTCGTCGAAGACGGACGCCCCGGGCCGCAGCCGGTCTAGCTCCTCGGATCGAGCGGGTTCTCGGTCAGCCGCGATTGGCATAGCGCGTCGCAACCCCGGCCAGTGAAGTCCTTGGTTCAAGGTAATCTGTGCCGAACGTTGCAACGTCAAGCGCCTAGTTGCTTAAGGACAACGCCGAACGACCCACTTGCATTGCTCGGTTCCGACACAGGCGCTGCGGGTGGTATATCCAGCGCATCCCATGGCCGCATCGGGTCCCGCCGCCTCGCAGCCCCCACAGACGGAGGTCTGCTGAGGATGTGAAGGATAGCGTGGCTGATGAGGCTCCCCAAGCTCGGCCTTCAGATGCTCGATACGGCGCTCATAGAGTCGGTCCATGCAGCGTCGGAACTCCTCAGACGTGCCAACGACGGATGGGTCGCAGCGGTTATTCCGGATGTCAATCCAGGCTCGCTGCTCCCGGACCAGGTGTTCCCGCGGACCCGGTGCCAACTCGTCGAGAAGCCGCGAATAGAGCCGGCCCATCTCGCCGTCGAGGCGATTGATCTCAGTGGTATCGCAGATGCCGTTCTCCATCGGCGTCGACGCCTTGGCACAATCGAAGCTAGCGGCGCAGACGGCGCTAGCACCCAGAAAACCGCCGGCCGCGATCGAGCAAATCATGATTACACGCAAGAACATAACGTCGCTCCAAGGGCAAAGAGGAATCAACTCGGACGGCGTCGCCAACGGCAAACTCAATCCAACCATGTGATGACGCCAAGCAAGCACGCTGATGAAGATTGCGTAGCAGACATAGGCTCTATACATCAGCGTTCGGATACTAGCATAGTGATGGCGGA
>NZ_JBUDPI010000412.1:0-3014 GCF_054919635.1 Halochromatium sp.
CAGGAAGACTACGCGGCCCGCCTACCTGCCCTGGCACGCCCGGCACTGAGCCTGGTCGCAGCCGGCATGCGCTATCGCTACCAGAAGGCGCTGTCGAGGATGGACCTGATCATCGCCAACTCGGAGAATATACGCTCTCGGCTCCAGCGTTATCTCGGTCAGGAGGCCCGTGTCATCCATCCTGCCTGTGACCTCACCGGCCATCACTGGCAAGGACAAGGCGACTACTATCTCTCGACCGCGCGACTGGAGGCCTACAAACGCATCGACCTGCTCATCGAAGCCTTCCGGCAGATGCCAGCGCAGCAGCTTTGCATCGCCTCAGGCGGTCGTGATGAGCGCCGGCTCAGACGCCTGGCCGAGGGCGCAAGCAATATCCGGTTCACCGGCTGGCTTGATGGGCAGGGTTTGCGAAACCTGGTCGGCAACTGCATCGCCACGCTCTATATCGCAAAGGACGAGGACTTTGGTATGTCGCCAGTCGAATCCATGGCTGCAGGCAAACCGGTGATCGGCGTGGCCGAAGGCGGACTCCTAGAAACAGTGCGCGATGGCGAGACCGGGCGTTTACTCCCACCACCGCCGCATCCTCAACAGGTCATCGAAGCAGTGCGCTGGATGACCCCCGAGCGGGCTCTGTGGATGCGTCCCGCTTGCGAACAACGTGCCGAACGCTTTACCAAGGCCCGTTTTGCCCAGCGTATGCAAGACGCCGTGGCTGAGTTGACGCATGACTGAGCTCACCTCGAGAACGCCGTTGGCGCCTGAGATCAAGAGTGCTGCAGCAGACGTCGGCCGGCAAACGGAGGAACGCCCTTTGCGCGTGCTACAGGTCTATCGCACCTACTTCCCCGACCCTCAGGGGGGCCTGCAGGAAGCCATTCGTCAGGGCTGTCTTGCTACCCGGCCCTTGGGCATTCAGCACCGCATCTTCACGCTGAGTCCAACGGCAACGCCGCAGATCATCCGTCGTCCGGAACGCTCCGTCGATCGAGCCCATCAACACCTCGAGATCAACTCGTCGGGCTTTTCCCTCTCGGCCGTCGCGCCGTTTCGGGCGTTGGTAGCATGGGCCGATGTGGTGCATTACCACTTCCCCTGGCCATTCGCGGATCTACTCGACCTCCTCGCCCAGGTCCGCAAGCCCAAGGTTGTTACCTATCACTCCGACATCGTCCGCCAGCGTGGGCTGCTGCAGCTCTATCGGCCCTTGATGCAACGCTTTCTTGGCAGCGCTGATCGCATCATTGCGACCTCGCCGGCCTATGCCGACTCGAGCAAGATCCTCGAGGGCTATCGCGGCAAGCTCGAGATCATTCCCCTCGCGCTTGATGAACGGGCGGACCCTGAGCCAACGGCAGCCTTGACAGAGTCCATCAGCACCCGTTTTGGGCAAGATTACTTCCTGTTCATTGGTGTATTGCGCTACTACAAGGGTCTCGACACCCTGCTTCAAGCCGTCAAGGGTGCAGCACTCAAGGTCGTCATCGCTGGCGACGGCCCCGAGGGTTCGCGGCTGCAGCAGTGGGCCCGTCAGCGCTCACTCAGCAACGTGCACTTTGCTGGCATCGTCAGTGATGCCGAGAAGGTCGCTTTGATCCGCAACTGCCGAGCAATCGTCTTTCCGTCCAACGCACGCTCCGAGGCGTTCGGCATCACCCTGCTTGAGGGGGCGATGCTAGGACGCCCTCTCATCTGCACCGAGCTTGGTACCGGCACCACCTACATCAATCAGCACGATCAGACCGGCCTCGTGATCAGACCCAACGAACCCAGCGCGCTGCGCGATGCCATGCTCCAGCTCAGTGCTGACCCTGAGTATGCAAACCATCTCGGCCAAGCTGGCCGTCAGCGTTTTCAACGGCTGTTTTCGTCACAGGTGCTTGGCACCCGCCTTGCGGGGCTTTACCGACAGCTCGCTCGCAAGGCCCCGCAAGCCTGAGCGCTGAGGGGCCTAGGACGAGCAGGCGCGAGGCAAAGCGATGAAAGGAGAGCGGAGCAGGTCCCTGATCATTCTTCTCGAAGCGCCGTCGCTAGCCGATCGGTGAGGGGTTTCGTCAAGTAGGCTAGCAGGGTGCGCGAGCCGGTCTTGATCATCACATCAGCCGGCATGCCGGGCAGTAAGGTCCGTCCCTGCAGCGACTCCATGCCATCCTCGCTGACCCGGATACGGGCCAGGAAATAGGGCTGCCCAGTATTCTCATCGGTCAAACGATCACCGGAAACGGTCAACACCTGGCCCGGCACCGTGGGCGTGTCGGCCTGATTGAACGCCGTGAACCGGATCTCCGCATCCAGCCCTGGAAAGACCCGATCAATGTCTTGCGGCGACACCCGCGCCTCCACGATCAGCTGCTCACCCTGCGGCACGATCCCCAGGATACGTTGGCGCGGCTCGACAATGCCGCCTTTGGTATGCACCGTGAGCCCAACCACCGAGCCAGATACCGGCGCGCGGATCTCCGTCCGCTTAACGGTGTCGCTAAGCGCCTGAATCCGTTCTTTGAGATCGGCGATCTCCGGCTGAACCTGCTGCAGGCGCTCGGCCACCTCAGTGTCAAAGTCCCGCGTCAGCTGCACGATCTGCAGCTCGGTCTCGATGATCTTGACCTTACTGCCGGCAAGACTTGCCTCATGCTGACTCTTCTCACCCAGCACCTCGGCCTCCAGGCGCTCATACTCGCGCAGGCGCGAGTTGTCACTGAAGCCCTTGTCGAACAGTTGCTTCAACGCACCAATCTCTTGGCGATAAAGAGATGCCCGCTGGCCCCAGTTTTCCGCGAGCGACTCATAACCGCGAATCTGCTCCCGCAACTGTTCGATACGCTTGCCAAGCACCTCCTTTTCATTGTGCAGCGCAGTCTGTCGGTTCTCGAACAGCCGCTCTTGCCCAGCAACCGCATCCTTCACGCGGGGGTCATCGAGCTGATCCGTCAACTCTTTGGGAAAGCTGATCTGATCAGCGCCGTCGCGCTCAGCCACCAGACGCGCGTCTTCGGCTAGCAGCGCCTAGT
>NZ_JBUDPI010000413.1:0-3013 GCF_054919635.1 Halochromatium sp.
AACATCAGCACGCCGCCGACGCTGCCGAGCAGCACCGGCGCGCTCAGCAGCGGGTAGGGCGCCGGCCGATCGAGTAGCTGATGATAGCCGAGCGCGGTTAGGGTCGCCGCGAAACAGAGCAGCAGGCCCGCGAGCAGCGCATGGTGCAGGCGGCGGCGCCAATGCGATGGCGGACCGGCGCGCTCATGGCAGCCGGGGCCGCCGCCGCGTAGGTTGGTGAGGCGGATCAGCTCAAGCGCGGCTGTGATCACCGCTCGCCAGCGTGAGCGGCTTGTCTGCTGCGACGCCGTCCGGTCGAGAGACGGTTGGTTTGCCCGACTGACTGCCGCGCTGCTCGCACTCGGAGTGAAGGATGACGACGCTCGACCTCCCAAGCGAGCTGAGATCGGAGCCACCGCAGCCGTCCTACCTGCAGCGCGCGGGCTGCGCGTCCGGCGCGCGAAGCGCCAACTCGAGACCGCGATCGCGAGGACTGACCAGCCCAGCGACAGCACCCCACCGGCGACCATGACCCCATGCGGCACGATGCGGTAGAAGGCGCCCGGCTCTTGATGCGAGGCGAACAATATCTCGGCAGGGGTGACTGCGAGCACGGCGCCGACCACGGCCAGGATCGAAGCCAGCGCCACCAGTGAGGCTGCCCAGCCGTTGCGTTGGAATAGCAGCGCGAGGGCGGCCGGCCAGGCATGGGCGGCATAGCTGCGCCAGCGCACCCGCGCCAGCGCTTGCGGGATGTTGACCGCGAACGCGTGCGGCGGCGCGTACTGGCAGTCATAGAGGCAGCTACGGCAGCCGTGGCAGAGGTTGGCCAGATGGTCCAGGTCTGGGTCGGTGAGCGCCGGCCGGCGCCGCGCGGCATCGAAGACGGCGCAGAGGCCGTTGCAGTAGCCGCAGATATTGCAGATCGCGAGCGCGCGCTGGGCCTCAGCGGTGGGCGCGGCGTCTGGCGATGGGTGCGGATCGGGCTGAGCCGGCGCGGCTGCTTTGACTTGAGTCACTACTTGGGGCTCTGATTGTTGGGGTTCGGGTTGGGTGATGACTTGCATTCCGTTTTGGATATCGATTCGAGCGCCTGCTTGGGGTCCGGTTTGAATGCTTGCTTGGGTGCCGAGTTGGGCGTCGGCGTACGGGTCCGGCGCTGGCATCATTGATCCAGACACCAGCGATGGGATCAAGCACGGCTGTTGACGGTTTGCGCGGCGCGCTCGCCGGCAAGCCGGCCGAAGACGAGGCCGATGGTCAAGGCCACCCCGGACAGATAGCCAGTGCCGATCAGGTTTGCGGCCATGATCATACCTGCGGCGAAGAGATTCTCGACCGGCCGCTGATCCTGAAGCAGCACCCGCAAGTGCGGATCGACCGCCAAGCCATACTGGCTGAAGGTGATGCCTGGCCGCATCGGGTAGGCCGCGAAGGGCGGCGTGCAGAGCGGTCGGGCGTGCGCCGATTTCGGCGGTGACAGGCCGACGGTGTTCCAGCCCGCAGCTTCGGCGCTCGCTGTCTCGCCACCCGCGGCCGGCGGCCGGGTTGCGGCATTGAAGGCGGCCAGGGTCGCGGCCAGACGGTTCGGGTCGAGACCGAGCTGCGTGGCGAGCGCCTCGGGGGTCGCCGCGCGCACGGGGGGATAGACCCCGGCCGGCGCGGTCCGTTCGCCCTCGGCGTCGAGGATCAGCCAGCCGATCTGTCCGGGCAGATCGGCCAGACGCTGCCCCCAGATCGAATAGCGAGTCGAGGCGGTATCGGCGCCCTCGTCATGGACGCGCTGGGCATCAGCATCAACCACGATCCCCGCCGGCATCCCGCGCACACGGGTTACGATGCCGCCGTCATCGGCCGGCGAGCGGGCATCGACCGCGACCAGATAGAGCCGGCGCGGATCACCGACCGCCAGGGCGCCTTGCGCGAGCAGCGACAGCATCACGGCCCCCTGCGCATAGGGGGTGCCGCGATTGATCAGCCCGTCCGCGGCGGTGCCGAGCTGCGCCCGCAGCCAGCGGCGATTGGCCTGGGCCGCACCGCAGCAGGCGATCACCGCGCCGGGCCGCAAGGTGGTCGTGCCCTCGGGCGTGCGGACATCGATGGCTCGCACGCGCGCGCTGTCGAGCCGCAGACCGAGCACCTCATGCTGATAATGGATCTGGACGCCCTCGGCCTCGGCGCACTCATAGAGGGCGTTCAGCAGCGCCCTGCCACCGCCGAGGAAGAACAGCGTCTTGCGTGAGACGGGCAGGCGCCCATCGCCAGCCGGCTGCAAGGCGACCCCGACCGATTGCAGCCAATCCGGTAGTGTCGCGGAGGTTTCAATCAGCTGATCGGTCAGCTGATCGGTCACGTCAGGGGTCACGCCGGCTGTCGTCGCACTCGCCCCATTGGCGCCAGTCGCGCGGCGCAGATCCGCGGCCAGCTCGGCGGCTGGATAGGGGCCGGCGGCGAGCAGACTCGGCGTCTCGTGCATGAAGCGGGCATTGCGCGAATGACGGGTATTGCCGCCGCGCAATCCGGGCTCGGCTTGCTCCAGCAGCCGCACCTTGGCGCCGTTGCGCCGGGCGGCGATAGCTGCGCTCAGGGCCGCGGCGCCGCCGCCGATCACCAGCACCTCGTCGGCGTTGCTTTGGTAGTCTGTCGGCTTGAGCAAGGAATTTCCAGCGGTTCGATCCAAACGGGACGAGCAAGTAACAGGTATCCACGTCATGCAGCACAGTCAACGCCACGGCCTAGCCTGGCATCTCATCCACGCGGCGGAGCAGCGCCATGGGTAAGGTCTGGTTCGTCGGCGCCGGCCCCGGGGCGCCGGACCTGATCACGGTGCGTGGCACCCGGCTGTTGGCCGAGGCCGGCGCTATTCTCTACACCGGCTCGCTGGTGGCCGAAACCGCACTTCAGTGGGCGCAGCCAGGATGCGAGATCGCCGACTCCAAGTCCATGGACCTGGATCAGGTCGGCGCTTGGTTGCTCGAGCGGGTGCAGCGGTACGAGACCGTGGTGCGATTGCAGACCGGTGATCCGTCGCTCT
>NZ_JBUDPI010000414.1:0-2996 GCF_054919635.1 Halochromatium sp.
GATCATGAACGATAGAGTCGCGTGTACTGGGTTTCGTGTCGGCTGCTGGCGATGGCCATGGCTGGCGTGCTAGCGCCGATGTCGGCGTCGTCGAGTGATTGCGCGTGCGCGACTGCGGCGGGGATCTGCTCGGTGAGACGAAGCAGAATGCGTTGGCCAGCCGTTTGGCCGAGCGGGACAAGCTTGATACCGGCCAAGGTCAGATTCTCGGCCCAAGACCAGGCGTAGCCGAGCAGTGCATCGGCGGGCTCAATGTGCCAAGAGGCCGCCGCGAAGGCGAAGCCAGCGAGCTGACTGCCCGCGATCAGTGTGCGCCAATGCAATCCTGGCTCGGTCGCATCGCGCGCCATGGCGTCCGGGGCGATCAGCGCTAAATCGGAAATCGCTCCAGACCGCGCGGGCTGTGCGCAGGAGGTCTGGCTGATCGGCCCGTCCTCGAACAGCCCAAGCGAGCCGAGCAGATCAGCCAGCGCCCGCCCGCGGCCTGCCTCCTCTGTGCGCAGCTCGGCGGTCTCGCGCAGTGCCCTGAGCTCGCTGATCCAAAGCGACAGCCTTTGCGTGTCATCCGCCGTCACTGCATCCATTATCCGAAGGAGGATCGGAAGATCGACATAGGTCAAGGCATGCGACAGTTGATCCGAAAGCCAGTCCTGGAGGGTGCATTCGCTGTCGATCCAGCCCGTTTCCACCGCCCATTCCAGCCCCTGCGAGTAAGCAAAAGCCCCGACCGGCAGCGTCGGACTGAGCAACTGGAGTAACCGCAACAGCCGTCTTTGTGTGTCAGCGGCGCTGGACGTGATCACTCGGGCTCTCCTGTCCGTACCACGACCTGCCCCCCCTCGCCATGCCCAGCGCTGCCATGTTCATGGGCGTGCTCATGCCCATGCCCATGCCCATGCCCATGCTTATGCCCGTGCCCATCCCTATGCCCGATCGAGGCACCACCATAGGCACCTGCTTCTGGCTCGAAGGGCGCCTGCTCAGCGGTCACCGGCAGCCCGAGCCCGCTTACCATCGCATCCAGCACATGATCGTGCAGCCAGCACAGCCGCCCTGTCTCGATCTGCAGCGCCACATGCCGGTTGCCAAGATGATAGGCGGCTCGCGCAAGCAGTAGGGGGTCATCAACCTCAGCGCAGGAAACCGGCTCGGCAGCGGCTCGAATCTGGATGACATGGCCCTGCTCGTCGGCTAACAAATCACCATCGCGCAAGCTCTCGCCGCGTGGCAGCAGGATACCGACCTCACGGCCATCATCGAGCCGCGCACGCAGGCGCGAGCGTGAGCGCTGCTCGAAGCTGAGTGATAGTACGCCATCGATCCTGTCTGAAGCCTCGATCCGCCGCGTTAGCCGTAAGGCGGGGGGATCTGCGCTCAAAACAGAAAATACCGCTGCGCCATCGGCAGCACATCGGCCGGCTCACAGGTCAGCAGCTCGCCGTTTGCGCGCACCTCATAGGTCTGCGGATCGACCTCGATCGTCGGCTGCCAGAAGTTGTGGATCATGTCGATCTTGCGCACCTGGCGCACATCGCGCACCACCCCGATACGCCGCCTCAGGTTCAGCCGCTGCGGCTCGCCGGCCTGCAAGCCCCACTGGGAGATGAAGGTCATGCAGGTCTCGCTGAGGGCGCCGCCGAAGGCGCCAAACATGGGCCGATAATGGACGGGCTGCGGGGTTGGAATCGAGCCGTTCGGATCACCCATGGGCGCCATCGCAATCATTCCGCCCTTGAGGATCAGGCTCGGCTTGGTACCGAAGAAAGCCGGCTTCCAGAGCACCAGGTCGGCGAGCTTGCCGACCTCGATCGAGCCCACCTCGTGGGCGATGCCATGGGTGATCGCCGGGTTGATGGTGTACTTGGCGATATAGCGCTTGGCGCGATAGTTATCGTTATCGCCCCGATCGACCTCACCCGCCCAATCAGGCGCGGCCAGGTGGCCTCGCTGCACCTTCATCTTGTGCGCGGTCTGCCAGGTGCGGCAGATCACCTCGCCAACCCGCCCCATGGCTTGCGAGTCGGAGGCGATCATCGAGAAGGCGCCGAGATCGTGCAGGATATCCTCGGCGGCGATGGTCTCTCGGCGGATGCGCGACTCGGCGAAGGCGACATCCTCGGGGATTGAGGGCGAGAGATGATGACAGACCATCAGCATGTCCAGATGCTCGTCGACCGTGTTCACCGTGTAGGGCCGGGTCGGATTGGTCGACGACGGCAGCACGTTGGCCAGGCCAGCGGCCTTGATGATGTCCGGCGCATGACCGCCGCCGGCACCCTCGGTATGGTAGGTGTGGATGCAACGGTCCTTAAACGCGGCGATGGTATCCTCGACGAAGCCGGACTCGTTCAGGGTGTCGGTATGGATCGCAACCTGCACATCCATCTTCTCAGCGACACCCAGGGCGCAGTCGATCGCGGCCGGCGTCGTGCCCCAGTCCTCATGCAGTTTCAGACCCATGGCACCACAGCGCACCTGCTCCTCGAGCGCATTGGGCTGACTGCCATTGCCCTTGCCGAGTACGCCGATGTTGACGGGCAGGCCCTCGGCGGCCTGCAGCATGCGGCGGATGTTCCAAGGGCCCGGCGTACAGGTCGTCGCCAAACTGCCGGCTGCCGGCCCGGTGCCGCCCCCGAGCAAGGTGGTGACGCCAGAGGCGAGCGCCTCTTCGGCCTGCTGTGGACAGATGAAATGGATATGCGCATCGATCCCGCCGGCGGTCAGGATACGACCCTCGCCGGCGATGATCTCGGTCCCAGGCCCGATCAGCACATCGACGCCATGCTGGGTATCCGGATTGCCGGCCTGCCCGATCGCGGCGATGCGACCATTCTTGATGCCGACATCGGCCTTGACCACACCCCAGAAGTCCAGGATCAGCGCATTGGTGATGACCAGATCCATCACCTCATCGGATTGGCGTTGACATTGCCCCATGCCGTCCCGGACCACCTTGCCGCCGCGCAGATTGCCGCCATGGCCTGGGTACGGGCCGC